>CALEJO010000001.1 GCA_937898155.1 uncultured Clostridia bacterium
GCTTTCGCTCATCGACGCCGCGTTTCTCCGCGAAGGCGCCCTGCCTGCTGCGACCGGCTGTGACCGGATCATCATCGGCTACCCCGACGAGCTTTTGCAAATCCCGCTCGACGAGCTCAGCAAATACGACACCGTTTCGCGTCCGTTCCCCGTCGAGGACCTGATGAACGCGATTTTCGGCAGAGACGACGAGCGCGTCTACGAATTCCGCTCCCGCCGCAAAAAATCCCCCTCCGACCACCTGATGCTCGAAGCCGAACAGCACGTCGCTTTTTATAAAGGCGAAAAGATCGCGCTCACGGCAAAGGAGTTCGCGCTTCTCCGGATGCTCTACGAAAATCGCGGCAAAGCGGTCGGACGCGAGGAAGCCGCCGCGATCTTCGGCGAAGAATCGGCGAAGACCACGAACGTCGTGGACGTTTACGTGCGCTATTTGCGCGTCAAGCTCGACGACCGCTTTCACGTGCGGCTGATCACCACCGTGCGCGGGTGCGGATATATGATGGAATGATCGGCACGCCCGCTCGGAAAGAGCGGGCTTTTCCTTTCCCGCGAACTTTTTTCATCTTTTTGCATAAACGGCTAAAAAGAGGCAAAAATAGGAGCAGTTCGCAAAGCCGAAAGGCAGAAAGGAATCCGAAAATGAATCAAAATCAAAAGAAAAAAATGCTGAACCGCGGGCTGTCCATCGCGCTCTCACTTCTCGTCGTCGCCGCGATCGGTGTGACGGTGATCGCCATCGTTTCGGCGAGACGTCACACGCCCGCAGAGACCTCGTCCTCCGAAACGACCGAAGCACTCCCGCAGCAAACGACATCGCCGACGGTGCCGATCGAAACCACGTCCGCGGGCGATCAGCCGATCGTTGCCGAAAAAGTCGTCTTTCTCTCCCCGCTCACGAATGCCAACATAGTCAAGGAGTGGTCGGCGGACGTTCCCGTCTTTTCCGATACGATGGAAGACTATCGCGTGCATCTCGGCGTTGATCTCGAAGCGGACGCGGGCACGCCCGTTTACGCGGCGGCGGACGGCACCGTGGAATCCGTCGTGCTCGATCCGATGATGGGACAGACCGTCGTCCTCGCACACGCGGCGGGCTATCGCACCGTCTATCGCAATCTGCGCACCGAAATTCCCGAGGGGATCGTCGCGGGTGCAAGCGTCAAAGCCGGCACGCAGATCGGTGCCGTCGGCGATACCGCGCTCGTTGAGATCGCCGAATCGCCCCACCTGCACTTTGAGCTTTACGCCGAGGAGAAATGTGAGGATCCTCTTTCGCAGATCACCGTCGTCCCGTTCGACGAGGGAAGCCGATACGAGGATTGAAACACCGAAAAAGCCGCCGGATATCCGACGGCTTTTTGATTTTTCTTAAATAAAAGTAGGAAGAAAACCGAAAAAGCGGTGCTTCTCGCCCCTGCGGGAGCCGCCTACCCGAAATTCGGCGCAATTTTCGCCGTTTTACCGCTCAAAACGGGAAAAAAAACACTTCTTTTGAAAAAATTTCGTGAAGTATTTTTGAATAACTGTTGACAAAATCCGAATTTAATGATACAATGTGAGTAATCACGGTGCGAGGTATTTTCAGACGATATCTTGTGCGGTAAGAAAAAATTCTTTATTTCAAAAAGGAGATTTTGTTTTTATGAAGAGATTTTTGTCACTCTTTCTGGTAGTTGCGATGCTCTTCGCTGTGCTTGCTATGGTCGGCTGTGGCGACGAGCCCGCTGAAACCACGCCCGCTGAAACTACCCCCGCAGCGACGACTCCCGCAGCGACGACTCCCGCAGCTACGACGCCTGCAGCTACGACTCCCGCAGCTACGACTCCCGCAGCTACGACTCCCGCAGCTACGA
>CALEJO010000002.1 GCA_937898155.1 uncultured Clostridia bacterium
ATCAGCACGGTTGTGGTTTGCTCCGGCGTCAGGATCGCGTTCAGCATTTCGCTCACTTCCGCGATGCCGGCTTCCGTTCCTTGTCCCGTGTGACAGCCGGGGTGAAAGTTATAATAATTTCCGGGGGTGTATTCCATCCGACGGAGGTCGTCTGCCATCGTATTTTCGGCAAATTCGCGCAGATGCGCGTCGGACGAGCAGGGATTCAGGGTATAAGGAGAATGCGCGACGAGTTTTTCGATGTTCCGCTCTTTCGCATAAGCGAGAAAGGCGGCAACATCGGCCTCGTTGATGGCTTTTGCCGCGCCGCCGCGCGGATTGCGGGTGAAAAACGCAAAGGTGTTCGCGCCGATTTCCGCGGCGACCTTGCCCATCGCAAGATAACCGTCCGACGCGGAAAGATGACAGCCGATTCTGAGCATGGCCGCCTCGTTATACGTTGAAGCGAATGACGACAATATCGCCGTCGCGGAAGACGTAATCTTTTCCTTCGCTGCGGATGAGCCCTTTTTCTTTCGCGGTATTCATGGAGCCGCACGCCATCAGATCGTCGAACGAGATGACCTCGGCGCGGATGAAGCCGCGCTCCATATCGGAGTGGATCTTTCCCGCCGCCTGCGGCGCTTTGGTGCCGTTCACGATCGTCCATGCACGGACCTCCTTCGGTCCGGCGGTCAGGAAGCTGATATAGCCGAGCAGGTGATAGCTGGCGCGGATGAGCTGATCGAGTCCGCTCTCCGCGATGCCGAGATCGGCGAGAAACGCTTTCTTTTCTTCACCCTCCATCGACGCGAGCTCGCTTTCAATCTCCGCGCAGATGGTGAGAAGCTCCGCGCCCTCGCTTTCGGCGAGCGCCGAAAGCGTGCGATAGCGTTCGCTTTCCGCAAAACTGCCGTCGAGCTGGTCTTCGCTGATGTTGGCGACGTAAATGATCGGCTTCATGGAGAGAAGCTCCACATCGGCGATCATGGCTTTTTCGTCATCGGTCAGTTCGACCGCGCGGGCGCTGATCCCGTTTTCGAGGGCATCCTTGATGCGATTCAATACGGCAAGCTCTTCGGCGAGCTTTTTGTCGCCTTTGAGCGCCTTTTCGGTGCGCGAAATGCGGCGGTCGAGGATTTCGAGGTCGGAAAAGATCAGTTCGAGATTGATCGTTTCGATGTCGCGCATCGGATCGACCGAACCGTCCACATGGATGATATTGCCGTCCTCGAAGCAACGGACGAGATGAATGATCGCGTCCGTTTCGCGGATGTGAGAGAGAAATTTATTGCCGAGCCCTTCGCCCTTGGACGCGCCTTTGACGAGTCCCGCGATATCGACGAATTCGATGACGGCGGGCGTATATTTTTCGGGATGATACATCTCCGCGAGCGCGTCGAGGCGACTGTCCGGCACCGCCACCATGCCGACGTTCGGCTCGATGGTGCAGAAAGGATAGTTCGCGGATTGCGCACCCGCATTGGTGATTGCGTTGAAAAGCGTGCTTTTGCCGACATTCGGCAAACCGACGATACCGAGTTTCATATCTTTACCAATCCTTTGTTTCGAAAATGCTCCGATTTTATAAGCGTGTATCGTTATTTTACACTAAAACGGAAAATATGTCAATCTTTTTGAACGGATTTCAAAAAAACAAAGAATATTTTGTGAATTTGTCCGCAAAGCGCTTTACAAGAGAATCACAAAGAAGTATAATGAGAATCAAGAACGAAGAAAGAACTGACCGAAAGGAGATCGGACGATGGGATCGAAAATTTTGATCATTGACGACGATTT
>CALEJO010000003.1 GCA_937898155.1 uncultured Clostridia bacterium
GTTCTTGCCGCACGGCGTTTGCGTTGAGCTCGGTCAGCATCCGGTGGGATTTGGTGTGACTGCCGAAGCGGACAAGTCCGCTCGCTTCCATTTCGCGGATCTGCGTGCGCGTCAAATAACCTTCCGCGCCGATCGTATCGGAAATGAGAAAAACCGTCGCCTTGATGCCGTATTTTTTGAGGAGCGGAAACGCGTTCGTATAGACGGATTCATAGCCGTCGTCGAAGGTCAGCACGACGCATTTTTTGTCGCCGGCGGCTTCGAGCTCGTCGGCAAAAACGGAGACGGCGCCGCTCTTTTCGATCGCTTGCAGCTGTGCCTCGAACGCGTCGGTCTTGATGAACAGATAGTCGTTGGGACCGTAAGCTTCATTGGCAACGAGGTGGTAAAGCAGAATTTTCGTGTTCGGGGAATAGACGTAGACGGGCCGTTCTCGGCGGCTGAGCGAGACGAACCGGACCGCGGTGACGAGGATGAGCGCCGCCATCGCGCAAAGAAGCAGCACGCGGAGGCGCTTGGCGCGCACAGACGGCGCGGCGACAGGCGTCTCGGACGTCAAAATCGTTTCGGGCAAAAGCGCACCTCCTGTCTGCGATGAAAATCGCGGTGTTTTCTTCTATTTTACCGATTTTGCGCGGAATTGTCAACGGGTGCGACAAAAAACATCCGTTTTCTGTATAGTTTTGCGCGGAAGGGACACAATAGAAGCATCTCTCGGAAAGGATGGGATCGGTAAAACAGGATGAAAAAACAAGTGATTTTGGGACTGGTGATCGGTCTTTTGGTTTGCACGGCGGTTTCGGTGAGCGCGGAGGGTGCGCTGTCGCCGGCGATCCGCGTGATGCAGACGGACGCGGCGGTGCAAAAGACGGGCGTCGGGCGCAACAGCGTGAGCTTTTGCGAGGAAGATTTTGCCGCGGTGCTCGGCGAAAACGGCGCGGCGATCCGCGTGACGTCGCTTCCCGCGGTGGCGGCGGGCGTTTTGAAGCTTGGCGCGGTCGGCGTCGTGCCCGGTCAATGGATCGCGCGGGAGGCGCTTTCCGCGCTCCGCTTCGTGCCGTCGGGCGAGGAAAAGACGGCGCAGTTTTCCTTTGCGCCGGATGGCGGCTATTATGACGAGCCGTTCGTTTGCACGGTATCGCTTTTGGATGCGTTGAATTTCGCGCCGACGGCGAAAGACGTGTCGCTCTCGGCGATGAATGGTGTTTCGGCGTTCGGCACGCTTGCGGCGACGGACCCGGACGGCGACGCCATGACGTTCCGCGTGCTGACCGCGCCGAAAAAGGGAAGCGTCAAGCTGACAGACGCGGCGAGCGGCACGTTCCGCTATACGGCGGACGCGGACGCGCACGGCAAAGACGTGTTCACCTACGCGGCGGTCGATTGCTACGGCAACGTATCGGCGACGGCGACGGTGCGGGTGGATACGGAGGAAAACGGCGCGGGCTTTCTTTACGCCGATCTCGGACAGAGTGCATGGCAGGCGCCCGCGGTCGCGCTCGCGGCAGACGGCATTCTCGTCGGCGAAACGATTGGGAGCGAGCATTTCTTTTATCCCGAAAAGGCAGTATCGCGCGGCGAATTTCTCATGATGGCGATGAAAGCGGCGGGGATCGCGCCCGTGACGGGGGCGGAGTCATCGTTCGCCGATCGGGCGGAATTTTCGGCGACGGAAAAGCGCTATATCGAGACGGCGGAGGCGCTCGGCTATGTGGTCGGCATGGAAACGGAGCGGGGCAGATGCTTCTGCCCGTCGAGAACGATCACAGCGTCGCAGGCGGCGACGATCCTCGGCAGGATCTCCGAGAAAAGCGCCGCGTTTGCGGACGCGTGTCTCGTTTCCGCAACGGACGAGGCGGAGATTTCGGACGAGGCGTATGCGCTGATGGCGGCGGCGGGGATCGCACTCCCGACCGACCGAAGCACGCCGCTTTCGCGTGCGGACGCCGCAAAATTGCTTGTCTCCGTGCGAAAGGACTGATGGGAAAAAGGGTTCCGAAAGGAATCCTTTTTCGTTTTTGTCTTGACAAACAGAAAAAACCTGTGTATAATGAAAAAACAAAATCATGGGATATAGCCAAGATGGTTAAGGCACAAGACTTTGACTCTTGCATTTCGCTGGTTCGAGTCCAGCTATCCCAGCCAACAAAAACCGCACTTTTGTCTACCAAGACAAAGTGCGTTTTTTGAATGAAGTCGCCCACAAGTGGGCTAATGAAGGAATGAAGACGCTTCGCTAATGAAGAAATGGAAATGAGAGAACGGGAGAAATGAGGGCGACTTCGCTTCATTAGTGAGCAAAGCGAACAACTTCATGGCACGAAGTGCCGCTTCATGTTTGCGAAGCAAACGCTTCATTCCTTTTTGGCAGCAGTCAGAAGTCGAGGGTGTTTTTGCGTGCATCGGTTGAAAAGATCAGGGAAATATGTTATAATGAACTCGACAAATCAGAATTTGTTGCTCAAAAGAGAAAAACGCTGAATGTAAACTCATGTTGCGGAAATGTAAAGTTGATGCGGTGGAGTTTTTGGCTATGCCTGAGTATAATGAAATCATCTGATTCACGGAGGTTTTAACATGAAAATGGAAGAAAAGATAACGATGCTCAGGAAAAAGCATGGATGGTCACAGGAAGACTTGGCTGAAAAGATGAATGTATCCAGGCAAGCAATCAGCCGTTGGGAAAATGGAACGGCTCTGCCTGACGCACAAAATGTTCTGCAACTTAGTAAACTTTTCCAGGTTACCACAGACTACTTGCTCAATGATGATTATGAGAGTGACGGAGATATTCCTGTCGTTCAAAAGGTAAAACAGGAAACAGACGATTTGATTGTTAATAAGAAAAAGCTTCATCTGATTGCTGCGGTCAGCTTTACGATAGCGACATTCTGTTCGTTGGCGGGAATAATAACCAGCGCAAACGGCACACAGCTTGGCATATCCTGCTTTTCACTTGCGCTTTGTGCTGCGAATGCCGCTGCACAGTATGTCTTGTATTCCAAGAAACCAAAGGGATGAGACCGTGCCAAATCCCAATTTGTCGGGCAGAGGATGCAACAGGAAAAACGACGTTTGATTGCATTGATACAGGTAAAAAACCTCATTTGTCCACCAAGACAAATGAGGTTTTTTGCAACGAATTTTGCCCCGCGGGCAAGTGATAGGGGGTTCCCGTGGCAAATGTCCCTTTACAAAGCATCGGTCTTATGGTATACTGTTCTCGGTCAGCCATGACTTGCGGCGGAGCTTGATCACAAGGTGGTCGGACACTTTCTGTTTTCTCGTTTTCCGCTGTCGCCCACGTGCGCGGGCGGATAGGATGACGGCGGAACGTCCGAGATCGTGATGCCGGCGCCAGTATCCGTTCACGCGGATTATTTCCGCCAGGGGATCGGAAGCACGATGATCCGAATGGGCATAGAAAAGGTAAAGGAAAAGGGCTATAAAGGCATCACCGCCGAAGGAATTTTCAAGTTTTAGAATAAGGTGGGATTCAAAACGTCCGCCGAGTTCGGCATTTTCCCGACAAGCGGCTTTCCGATGCAGGAGCCGCGGTGTATGATGTGTCAGGAAACGCACAAGGGATCGCTGGACGGCATCCACGGATACATCGTTTACGATATGTATTTCAACGCGTAAGCCGAAGCCCGATGCGTTCAGCCGATGTCGGCGGAAAGGAAACAAAACATGATCGAAACCGATCGTTTGCGCCTCTTTGCGGCTTCCCGCGAGGAAATGGAGCGGTTTATTGCCGCGCAGACCGAGGACGTCTTGAAAGCCGCTTATTCGGAAATGTTTGCCGGATGCCTGGCACACCCGGATCGGTGGGAATGGTATGCCATCTGGATGATCGAACGGAAAGACGGCACGCACATCGGAGAGCTATGCTTCAAAGGGCTTTCCGAAGACGGAACCGCGGAAATCGGGTATGGGATCGCGGAGGAGCATCAGGGACGCGGCTATGCGACGGAAGCGGTATCCGCGGCGGCAGACTGGGCGCTTGGACAGCCCGGCGTGATCGGCATTACGGCGGAGGTGGAAGCGTCCAACGCGGCTTCGCGAAGAGTTTTGGAAAAGGCGGGCTTTTTGCCGACCGGCGAAACGGGAGAAGAAGGACTGCTGTTTTTTCGCGGAAAAACGAGATGAGCGACGGCTCTGCGACAGAATCCCTTGATTTCCAAAAGAACAAAAAGCAAAAAGGAGGAACTTATGATGAAACAAAAATTGCTTAAAATCGTCCCCTTGCTTCTGGCGGCGTGTTGCCTCGTTCTGCTCGCGGCGTGCGGGAGCGAAACGCCGGCGGAGACCACGGTGCAAGCGCCCTCTTTGACGACATCCGCCGAGGCGGGAAAGACGGAAACGACCGCCGCTTCCGCGACGACAGAGGAAACGACCTCCGTTTCTTCCGATCCCGCGGGCAGCGTGATCGCCAAGCTTACCGGCGCGGCAGACGACGTCGGCATTTATGCAATCGTGATCACGCTGAGCGAGAACATCGCCGAGAAAGGAACGGTCGAGATGATCTATCACGGCGCGAAAGGCACGCCTCAGGAAACGTCGATCGTCAATACGTTCCGCATCGAATACGAAAAAGAAGCCGCCGGCACGTTCGAGATCAGGACGTTTTTCGACGGCGAGGTGTATCAGAATCAGCACCACGCCGACAAGGTGAAGGTCAACAACACGTTCAGCGCGACGCTTCGTGCCGGCGACGTGGTTATCACGTATACGCCGGACGGCGGAGAGCCGACGGAGATTTATCGCGCGACCGCGGAGCAGTTCCGCTGAGCGGGCAAGATGGAACGGCAGGCGGCTCCTTTCGCGTCGGCGGATTTCAAGCCCCTCCGATCCATAAAACTCCGTGATCCGTTCCGACAGGAAAGTCCCCGGCGACCGAAGGCGGTCAGACCGGGGGCTTTTTGCGTTCATTCCCAGACAAAAACATTGACAGGAGAGCGGGAATGCGCTATAATTAATTTGAAGAAATGCGAACGGAGGCGGCGATGAAACTCGATGCGAGACTGGCGGCGGTTGCCGCCTGCGTGCGGGACGGGGCGTTTTTGGCGGACGTCGGCACGGATCACGCCTATCTGCCGATCGCGCTGACGGAGGCGGGACGCCTTTCCGGCGCGGTGGCGTCGGACGTGCGGCGCGGACCGATCGCGAGTGCGGAGAAAAACATTCGCGCGGCGGGACTCGCGGGGCGGATCGAAACGCGCCTTTGCGACGGGCTCGACGGCATGGAAGCGCTTCCGCTCACCGACATCGTGATCGCCGGCATGGGCGGGCAAATGATCGCGTCGATCCTCGAACGCGCAGCGTTCGTGAGAGAAAAAAAGACCTATCTCGTGCTGCAACCGATGCAAAACGTCGTCGAACTGCGCGAATATCTTTCGCACGGATACGACATTTTGCGCGAAACGCTCGTGCGGGAGGGCGACAAGCTCTATCAAATTCTGTGCGTCCGATACGACGGATGCGAGCATCCGCTGACGCCGCTGACGGCGGCGCTCGGCGCGTATCTGATCGAGCATAAAACGGAAATGCAAAACGATTTCACCTTGCTTTGCCGGCGCAAGCTCGCGGTGCTGGACGAACGCATCCGCGGACTGACGGGCGGCGGGCGTGACGCTTCGGCGGAGCGGGAACTCCGCGACGCGATCGCGGCGGAACTGGATTTTTAGGAGGAACGTATGATACCGACGGTTTTGGAAATGTATCGCGCGCTGGAAGCACGGATCCCGCGCACGCTGTCCTGTGAATGGGACAACGACGGACTGATGGTCTGCGAAAACCCGAACAAGCCCGTGAAAACGGTGTTGTTCGCGCTCGACGTCACCGACGAGGTGATCTCCTACGCGATCCGCGCGGGCGCGGACGTGATCCTCTCGCATCATCCGCTGATCTTTCGTCCCGTCGCGCATCTGACGATGGGCAATCTGACGGCGCGCAAATCGATCACGCTCCTCTCGGCGGGCATCTCGGTGATGAGTTTCCACACGCGCTTCGACGCGGTGACAGGCGGCATCAACGATCTGCTCGCGGCGAAATTTTCGCTGACGGACGTATCGCCGTTTGGCCCCGAGGGCGAGCAAATGGGACGCATCGGCACATTGCCGAGAGCCATGTCGATCGGCGATTTTTGCAAGCTCGCGAAAAAGACGCTCGGCGCGCCGACCGTTTCCGCTTCGGACAGCGGCAAGCCGATCCGTCGATTGGCGGTGCTCGGCGGCGGGTGCGGCGATTTCATCGCCGCGGCACGCAAGGCGGGTGCGGACGCGCTTCTCACGGGAGAAGCGGGCTATAACGCGATCCTCGACGCCGCACAGGACGGACTTTCCGTCGTGACGGCGGGACATTATTATACGGAACAGCTTTTCCGGGAGTTTTTCAAGGCGTTTTTGCAGGACTATTTCCCGGAAGTGAACTTTGTGGACTTCCCGCAGGGGTGCGAAATTCTGACGTTCTGACGAAGGCAGGTGAACCGAGTGGGCGAACAACGGCGCGTGCTTCATTTGCTTTCCACAAACCAATTCTACGGCGCGGAGCACGTCGCGTGTCGGCTGATCCGCCTGTTTGACGAAAGCGAAGCGGTGGAGGCGGCGTATGCAAGCCCCGACGGACCGATCGCGGACGCGCTTGCCGCGCAGGGAGTTTGCTTTGTGCCGATGAAACGGCTTTTGCCGGGGGCGCTTCGCCGCGCGATCAAGTCCTTTCATCCGGACGTGATCCATGCGCACGACGTCAAAGCCACGATGCTGGCGTCCTTTTTCGCGCGAAAAGCGCGGCTCGTTTCGACGCTGCACGTCAATCATCCAAACATGAGACGGTTTTCGTGCAAGGCATGGCTTTACGCGCTCGCCGTGCGGCGGGCAGATCGCGTCTTCTTCGTGAGCCGCGATACGATGGATGCTTACGCGCTGCGTTCGCGCATCGAAGCGAAAAGCGTTCTGATGCCAAATCATGTCAATGCGACATTCGTCCGCCGACTGGCGGCGGGACCGACGGACAGCGCCGCGGATATCGTGATCCTCGGTCGGCTCGATGCGCAAAAGGACCCGCTTCGCGCGCTGGAAATTCTGCGTCGCGCGCGGGAACGCGTGCCGCATCTGACGGCGGCGTTCCTCGGAGACGGCAAAATGACGGAGGAGGTCCGGGAGCGCGCCCACGCGCTCGGACTCGACGGCGCGGTGCATTTTTGCGGCTTTTGCGCCAATCCCTATCCGACGCTCGCGGCGGCGAAGCTGCTTTTGATGCCCTCGCGCTTTGAGGGCTTGCCGATCGCCGCGCTGGAAGCGCTGACGCTCGGTGTTCCCGTCGTCGCTACGCCGACGAGCGGGCTTCTTGGCGTGATCCGAAACGGAGAAAACGGCATCCTTTCCGCGTCCGACGAAGGGCTTGCGGAAGCGACGGTGACGCTTTTGACGGACGATTCCATGCGGGCGCGGATGCGCGCCTGCGCGACCGAAGAATCCGACCGCACAGATGATGACGACCGCGCGCTTTTGCTCGCGGCGTATCGCGCCTGAAATTGAAAAACAAAGAAAGGGGAGAGATCCCGATGATTTTACAACCGAAAGAAACGACGATCGCCTACCGCTGTCCGACGTGTGGCGCGACCGTATTCAGCATGGTCGGGGCGCTGGCGCTGTCCGGCGATCTGATCAAGCTCAAATGCTCGTGCGGCGGCTCGGAGCTGCATCTCGAACGCCCGGACGAGGACAAAATCCGGCTGACGGTGCCGTGCATTTTCTGCCCCGCGCCGCATCGGTATCTGATCTCGCGGAAGCTACTCACGACGCGGGAGATCTTTGCGTTTCCGTGCGCGTATGCGGGGGTGGATATCCTCTTCATCGGCACGAAGGGCGCCGTGATGAAGGCGCTCGAAGAATCCGACAAAGAGATCGACGCGATGATCGACGAAACGGAGCTTTCGCACATTCAGGAAGCGCACGAGGGAGACAATCTCTACGGTGACGAGCATATCCGCGATATGATCGTATTCGTGCTCGGCGACCTCGCGGAAGAACATAAAATTTACTGCGACTGCGAAGACCACGGCGATTTTCTGGTCGAGCAGGAGCGCGACGTCGTTCGCATCTCGTGCAAAAAGTGCGGCAAAAAGAAAGAAATCTCCTGCGCGGGCTCGTCGCTCGACGCAGAAGCGTTATTTGATTGCGAATCCATTCGATTGGAGTGAGGATTATGGGAAAAATCGTATGTTTTGGTGAACTGATGCTGCGGCTCAATCCCGAGGGGTATCTGCGATTCGTGCAGGCGGACCGTTTTGTCGTCAGCTTTGGCGGCGGGGAAGCGAACGTGGCGGTATCGCTCGCACATTTCGGCAAGGACGTCGCGTTCGTCAGCAAATTCCCGATGCATGAGATCGGGGAGATGGCGGTGCGCGCGCTCCGCAAGGAGAGCGTGGACACGTCTATGGTCGTGCGCGGCGGCGACCGGATCGGGGTATATTATCTCGAAAAGGGTGCATCGCAACGCGCGTCCAAGGTGATTTACGACCGCGCGGGCTCGTCGATCGCGACGGCAAAGCGCGAGGATTTTGACTGGGAGAAGATCCTCGACGGCGCGTCGTGGTTCCACTTCACGGGCATCACGCCCGCCCTCGGCGAAAACGTCGCGGAGGTCACGCTCGACGCGCTGAAAATGTGCCGCAAACTGGGCGTCAAGGTCAGTTGCGACCTCAATTTCCGCAAAAAGCTCTGGACGAGCGAGCAGGCGGGCAAAACGATGGGCGAGCTGTGTCAATATGTGGATCTTTGCATCGCCAACGAGGAGGACGCGGACAAGGTGTTCGGCATCCATCCCGCGCGGAACGACGTGGAGGGCGGCAAGCTGAATCGCGAGGGATATCTCGACGTGGCGCGCCAGCTCACGGAGCGTTTCGGCTTCGGCACGGTCGCGATCACGCTGCGCGAAAGCATTTCCGCGAGCGACAATAACTGGGCGGCGATGCTCTATCAGAACGGCGAGGCGTTCTTCTCGAAGAAATATGCCGTGCATATCGTCGATCGCGTCGGCGGCGGCGACTCGTTTGCCGGCGGACTGCTTTACGGCATCGATGAGGGACTCGGCGCGCAGGAAACGATCGAGTTTGCCGTCGCGGCGTCGTGTCTCAAACATTCGGTGGAGATGGATTTCAACTACGTTTCCGTCGAGGAAGTGCGCGCGCTCGCAAACGGCAACGGCTCCGGCCGTGTGAGCCGGTAAAAACGAATTTTTTCGCGGGTTGTCCGCGAAGCAAAATAGACGATTACGGAGGATAGATTCATGAAACGGCTTTTGGCGATGATTCTCGGCATCGCGCTCGTGGCGATGCTCCTTTGCGGTTGCGGCGAAACGCCCGCGGAGACGACGCCCGCAGGCACGACGCCGGCTCCCGTCCCGACCGAAACGACGGGCGTGACACCCGAAACCTGCACGCACGAATACGATCGCACGCTCGTCAAGGCGGCGACGTTCAAGGAAGAAGGACTCGCGCATTTCGCCTGCCCGATTTGCGGCGACAGCTATGACGAGGCGATCCCCGTGAAGACCTCGCTCAGCGTTCTCGCGATCGGCAACAGCTTCAGCGAGGACGCCAGAGAATATCTGTGGGACCTCTGCACGGCGGCGGGCGTCGAGGAAGTGACGATCGGCGCGCTCTATATCGGCGGCTGCTCGCTCGATACGCACTGGGTGAATATGGACGCGAACCTGCCGGCTTACGATTATTATGAAAATCTGGTCGGCACGTGGGCATCCAAGCGCGTCAGCACCGTGAAAGCGGCGCTTCAAAAATACGACTGGGACGTCATCACCGTTCAGCAGGTCAGCCAGAACAGCGGCATGCCCGAAACCTACGGCAATCTGCAAAACATCCTTGACTACGTAAACGAAAACAAGACCAACCCCGACGCGCAGATCTACTGGCACATGACGTGGGCGTATCAGGGCGACTCGACGCATTCCGGCTTTGCCTACTACGGCGGCAGTCAGAGCAAAATGTATGCGGCGATCGTCGATACCGTGCAGAGCACCGTGCTGACAAATCCCGCGATCGCGGGCGTGATCCCCGCGGGCACCGCGATCCAGAATCTGCGCACGAGCGATCTCGGCGACACGCTGACGCGCGACGGCTATCACATGAGCTACGACATCGGCCGCTATACCGTCGGTCTGACGTGGGTGAAAGCCCTGACGGGACTCGACATCGACGACATCAACTGGACCTCGTCCAAATGCGCGCCTGTCGCGTCGCATCTCGCCGCGATCAAGGAAGCGGTGAATGCGGCGATCGAAAAGCCGTTCGAGGTCACGCAGTCCAGCCACGCGAAGACGGTCAAATCGCTCGAAATGACCGATGCGGACAAAGCGAAGATCAAAGCGGCGGGCTACGATCCCGACAACTATTACGTGCTCGATTGGGAGCCCGTGGTCGGCTCTTACTATAATTCGACGTCGAATTCCAGCCGCGTGACGGCGGGCGCGTCGAACGTGCCGTTCTTCACCTCGTCGCCGATCTACGGCAAGGACGATCTGCCCGTCGGCACGATCATCACTGTGGACAGCGGTTATCAGTATCGCCCCGAGGGTTGGACGACGCTCTCCGTCAAAACGACACAGCGCCCGAACAACGAGACCGCGGCGACTGTCGTCGTGACGAACGCGTGGTGGGGCAAATTCACGTATCGCGCGTTCAATCTCTCCTACGTCGGCTCGAACAAAAATATGACGGCGGCGGACAGCGCGCATCTGCGCATCTATGTGCCGAAGACCGCGGTCAAGGTCGATGAGCCGACGCCCGAGGTGCTGACAGAAGAAGATTTCGACCTCACGAAATATACGAAGATCGACTGGTCGCCGGTGGTCGGCTCCTACTATAATTCCACCTCGAACTCGAACCGCGTGACGGCGGGCGCGACGAACGTGCCATTCTTCACCTCGTCGAAAATGTTCACGAAGACCGATCTGCCTGTCGGCACGATCATCGTCGTGGACAGCGGCTATCAGTATCGCCCCGAGGGATGGAAAGGGCTTTCGACGAAGACGTCCTCCCGCCCCGGCAACGTGACGACGAACGTCGTCGTGGTCGATGATGCATGGTGGGGCACGTTCGATCACCGCGCCTTCAACCTTTCCTATATCGGTTCGACGACGAACATGAAAGAAACGGACAGCGCGCACCTGCGCATCTATGTGCCGAAACAATAAAAATATTGAGAAAAAGGAGACTGCACCGTGAAAAAACTCATTCCCGTTCTTTCCTGCCTGATGGCGGTCGCCATGCTTCTTTGCGCTTGCGGAGAGACCCCCGCGGAGACGACTCCCGCAGGGACGACGCCCGTCGAAACAACGACCATGGCGGTCACGCCGACCGAGACGACCGCGCCCGTGACGCCCACCGAAACGACGGCGACGACGCCCGAAGAAACGACCGCGCCGGCAGTCGTCTGCACGGAGCATCAGTTTGAAGTGTCCGTGATCCCCGCCGGTCCGAAGACCGACGGCAAAAAGGTTTCCACCTGCTCCGTCTGCGGGCACACCGAGACGGAAGTCATCCCCGCGACGAATTCGATCAAAATTCTCGCGATCGGCAACAGTTTCAGCAACGACGCGACGGAATATCTGTGGGATATCTGCCACGCGGCAGGCATCGAGACCGTCGTGATCGGCAATCTCTATAAGGGCGCGTGCTCGCTGGATTCTCATTGGGGCAATATGAAAGCGGACCGCATCGACTATACGTATTATGAAAACCGCGACGGCGTCTGGACCGATCAGTCGCAGAACATCTCGTTCGCCCTCGCGCGCGAGGCGTGGGACATCATCACCGTCCAGCAGGCGAGCCAGGATACGGGTATCCCCTCGACCTACGGCAATCTGCAAAACATCCTCGATTACGTGAACGGTCTGAAACTCAACCCCGACGCCAGAATTTACTGGCACATGACGTGGGCATACGATCAGCCGTCCACGCACGCGAACTTCGTCAACTATTGCAGCGATCAGATCGCGATGTATGAGGCGATCGTCGAGACCACAAAAACGGAAGTGCTGACGCTCTCCGATATCGCGGGCGTGATCCCGTGCGGCACGACGATCCAAAATCTGCGCACCTCCACGCTGAACGGCAAGCTGACGCGCGACACCTACCATATGAGCTATAACTACGGCCGTTATGCGCTGGCGCTGACGTGGTTCGGCGAGCTGACCGGACTGGATCCCGCGCAGATCGACTGGGTGCCGTCGTCCTACCCCGAAATCGCGAATTCGCTCGACGTGATCCGCGAGGCGGTCAAGAATGCGCTCGCAACACCGTTCACCGTCACGCCCGCCGCGACGCCCGGCGACGCGCCGATCGCGCTGACGGAAGACGACATTGATTTCAGCAAATACGAGGAGATCGACTGGGGCGCACAAATGCACGCTTACTATACCTCGACCTCGAAGAGCGAAATTTTCGTCGAGGGCAGCAACCGCGCGACCGACTACGTTTACTACATCGGCTCGAAGCAGTTCACGAAAGACGAACTGCCCGTCGGCACGGTGATCGTGGTCGATACGGGCTTCATGTATCGTCCCGACGGCTGGACGGCGCTCGGCACGAAGACGGATGCCAAAGCGCGCCCCGACAGCGTGGCAACGAAAGTCGTCGTGATCGATGAGGCATGGTGGGGCAATTTCACCGTGCGTGCGTTTAATCTGTCGCGCCTCGGCGTGCAGATCACGTCGTATCAGGCGCCGTCTGCCGAACTGACGGAGGCGGACATCGCGCATCTGCGTATTTTCGTGCCGAAGGCATAAATGCTGGAACGCGATTGGGAACTTCGTAAGGACGGTCCGCTTCTCCGCGACGCGGTGTGTGAATTTTTCGAGGAAAAATTCGGCAAGATCCGCTTTTTGGAGGAGAAAACCATCGGAAAAGTCCGCGCCGATCTGCTTGCCGTTTTGCCCGATGGGCTCTGCGGCATCGAGATCAAAAGTCACAGCGACAGCTACGAGCGGCTCGCGGGGCAGGTCAAGGGCTACGACGCGATCTGCGACTACTGCTATCTGTGCGTCGGCAGCACGCATATCCACGCGGAGGAGCACGTCCCCGCGCATTGGGGTATTGTGTGTATGACGGTGCGCGACGGCGTGACGTTTGAAGAAGTCCGTCCGGCGCAGAAAAATCCGAAATGCGCGGTCAAAAAGCAAGTGACGCTTCTTTGGCGCGACGAGCTGGGCGCGATCTTAGGCAAAGAAAAATTGCCGAAATACGCGGGCAAAACAAAATCGTTCATCGGCACGCGGCTTTGCGAGAAGCTCGACGAGCCGACGCTCAAACGCGATCTGTGCGACTGCTTATTTGAGCGGGATTACACGAAATATCAGGCGTGACGCGGGGAGGGAAGCGCGTGGAAAAAAAGAAGAAAAAGCCCGTGGCGACGAACTGCGAGACGTGTATGTATTACGACTGGGACGATGATTTCGACGGATACGTTTGCACCGTGAACCTCGACGAGGACGACCTCGAACGGTTCGTGCACGGGCAAGCGCAGAACTGCCCGTATTACCGCTTTTACGATGAATATAAAAGCGTGCAAAAACAGAATTAAAAAAGCCCCGCCGGTTCGGCGGGGCTTTTTGTCACCGCTTTTCTTTACGAAAAGAAAAGCTCGGCAA
>CALEJO010000004.1 GCA_937898155.1 uncultured Clostridia bacterium
GAACGATACGGGACGCATCCGGATGTTCATCGTCAATCAGGTCGCGAGCATCCTCGAAGAGGTGCTTCTGTTCGTCGCGGTCGGCACGGCGCTGTTCATTTACGACTGGCGGCTCGCGCTGCTCATCATTTTGCCCACACCGTTTATCATCGTGGCATACCGCGCGTTCCGCGGCTCGATGGGCAAGCTGTTCCATCGCAACTGGGAGCGGCAATCGCAGTCCAATACCGTTCTGCACGATATTTTCTCCGGCATCCGCGTCGTGAAATCCTACGGCATGGAGCATCGGGAGTCCAAGCGCTTCGAGGAATACGCCGCGGCGGAAAAGGAAACCCAGCTTCGCATCGAAACGAAATGGGCGTATATCAATCCGCTCCTCTCATTTTTGATGGGCTTTGGGGAATTCATTTTGCTTTACTACGCGGGCAACGCGATCCTCGGCGGCACGATGACGCTCGGCGAAATGTCCAAGTTCTCGGCGTATGCCGCGATGATCTATTCGCCGCTTCAATTTTTGGCATCGCTCCCGCGTCAACTTATGATGGCATCCACCTCGATCACAAAGGTGTTTGAGATTCTGGATGAGCAGATCGACGTTGCGGACAAGAAAAACGCGGTGGACCTCGACATTCAAGGCAATATCGAAATCGAAAACGCCTGCTTCGGCTATGACGAGGCGGCGGAGGTGCTCCGCGACATCACGCTTTCGATCAAGCCCGGCGACTTCGTCGGACTGGTCGGTAAATCCGGCGTCGGCAAATCGACGCTCATCAATCTCGTCATGCGGATGTATGACGTGGACGAGGGCTCGATCAAAATCGACGGCGTGGATATCCGTGATATTTCGCAACATTCGCTCCGTTCGCAGATCGGCGTCGTCTTGCAGGAGACGTTCCTCTTTAACGGCACGATCTTCCAGAATATCGCCTATGCCAAGGAGAACGCGACGCGCGAGGAAGTCATCGCCGCGGCGAAAGCGGCGGGCGCGCACAGCTTTATCATCAAGCTGACGGATGGCTACGATACATGGGTCGGCGAAAAGGGTTGCTCGCTTTCGGGCGGGGAAAAACAGCGCATCGCGATCGCGCGCGCTCTGCTCCATAACCCGAAGATTCTGATCCTCGACGAGGCGACGGCGTCGCTCGACACCGAGACGGAAAAGCAGATTCAGGATTCGCTGGCGGCGCTCTCGAAGGAGCGCACGACGATCGCGATCGCGCACCGTCTTTCGACGCTCCGCAACGCGACGCGGCTCGTGGTGCTGGATCGCGGACAGATCGCGGAAACGGGCACGCACGACGAGTTGATCGAAAAAAAGGGAATTTATTACGATCTCGTGATGGCACAACGGGAAATGTCCAAAATGGCGTAAAATTTCATCAAAGAGCGGAAAACCCCCGACCGAAACGGTCGGGGGTTTTGTCGTGCGCGGAAACGGCGCATACGATGAGATGAGCGAACCGCTCGGTTCGCAGACGACAGAAAGGAAGGACCATTTTGGAAAAATCGCTCAAAATTGCGATCATCGGCGGCGATCGGCGTCAACTCGCGGCGGCGCGGGAGCTCAAAGCGCGCGGCGCCGAGCCGGTGATCTTCGGATTTGATCATCATCAGGAGAGCGGCGACCTGCAAAAAGCGGGCTCGCTCTCCGAAGCGTTAGCGGAGGCGGACGCCGTGCTGTTGCCGCTTCCGTATTCCCCGGACGGCACGGATTTGAACGCGCCGTTTTCGGCGGAGAAAATCAACGTCACCGACGTGCTTTCCCTGACACCGGAATACGCGGTGATCTTGGCGGGCAAGGTCGCGCAGGAAAGCGATCCGCGCTTTGCGGATTACGCCGCACGCGAGGAGTTTGCCGTCTGGAACGCGATCCCGACGGCGGAGGGGGCGCTTGCGATCGTGATGGAGGAAATGCCGATCACCGTGCGCGGGATGCGCGTGGCGATCACCGGCTTCGGCCGTGTCGGGCGGGCAACGGCGGCGCTGTTCCGTGCCGTCGGCGCCGACGTCACGGTGCTTGCGCGGAATGTCGCCGCGCTTGCGGGCGCCGAGGGGATCGGATGCCGCGCCGTCCCGCTTTCGGAGAGGACGGCGCACCTCGGTGGGCAGGACTGCGTCGTGAATACGGTGCCCGAGCCGATCTTCGACGAAGAAACGCTCCGTGCTCTCCGCCCGGGCACGCTTTTGCTCGATCTTGCCTCCGCGCCGGGCGGCGTGGACCTCGCGGCGGCGCGCCGATATGACGTTCGCGCGATGTCGGCGCTCTCGCTCCCCGGCAAAATGTCGCCCGATACCGCGGGGGAAATCGTATGCCGCACGGTGTGGGGCATTTTGCGGGAAAGGGGACTTTCGATATGATCGGATACTGTCTTTGCGGCTCATTCTGCACGATCCCGCGCTCGCTGAAAATTCTTCGCACGCTCGCCGCGGAGGGAAACGAAATTTTGCCGATCGTCAGCGAAGCCGTCTATACGATGGATACGCGCTTCGGCACGGCGGCGGAGGTCGTCGGCACGATGGCGTCGATCTGCGGCAAGCCCGTGATCCACTCGATCGTGGACGCGGAGCCGATCGGGCCGAATCTCGCCCTCGATATGCTCGTGATCGCGCCCTGCACGGGCAATACGCTTGCCAAGATCGCCGCGGGCATCACGGATACGACGGTGACGATGGCGGCGAAAGCGCAACTGCGGCGCGACCGTCCCGTGGTGATCGCACTCGCGACTAACGACGGGCTCTCCGCCAACTTAAAAAACATCGGCGCGCTTCTTTCGCGCAAAAATCTCTTTTTCGTGCCGATGCGGCAGGACGATCCCGAAAAAAAGCCGTATTCGCTCGTGTGCGACTTCGAGCGGCTGAAACCGACGATGACGGCGGCGTTTTCGGGCAAACAACTGATGCCCGTCTTCATCGCATAAAACGCGCCGTCCCCGCATAGAATAAACGACCGAGAGAAAGGCGGGGATCGGATGAAACGGACTTGTCGGGAGAAATGGCGGAGGATCCGCTACGAAGCGGGATGTGTCAACGGCACGCTTGCCTTGATTCTTTCCTGCGTGATGCTTTTATGCGGGGCGCTGACGGCGCTCTCGTGTGTGGACGGGGAGGGCTATGCGGCATTAAACGTGCCGCTTTGCTCGTTTTCTCCGTTTTTCATGGTGCTTTGCTGGGGGATCGCGTTTGCCGTGCTCGGCACGAGTTTTGCGGCGGCGCTGTCCGCGCCGTTTCGCCGCGACCGAGTCAAAACGACATGGCTTTTGGCGCTTTACGGCGCCGTCACGGTGCTTTCTTATATTTGGATTCCCGTCGCCTGTCGCGCGTTCGCGTTTTTGCTCGGCACATTGCTGATCGCGGTCATTCTGGCGATGCTGGCGCTCCTCTTTCCGCTGTGCGAGCGGGTGAGTCGGATTTCGGCGTGGGGCGTGATCGGCTACGCGGGCTGGATGCTTTATTTGCTCTACGATACATTTACGCTTTTTTTGCTGAATTGATCGAGGGACGTCTTGACAAAAGGGCGCGCGTTTGGTATAATAAAAAATGTAAACCCCCCGCAAACGAATAAGAAAAAAGGAGAAAGAAAACATGAAAACGGTAAAAGTTCGTCTTGCTTCGATCGAAGCCGTCCGTGATTTTGTCGAAGTCGTCCGCAAGTTTGACGATGAGATCGACCTTTGCAGCGGCAGATACGTCGTGGACGCGAAGTCTATTATGGGTATTTTCAGCTTGGATCTGATGAATCCGATCACGCTGACCGCACATTCCGACGATTGCGACAAGCTCTTCGAGGAATTGAAGCCCTATATCGTGGACTAAATCAAACAAAAATACGCCCCTTTCCGCACGGAAAGGGGTATATTTTTTTGCCGCACCGCATAGAAATGAACAAAAAAACGGGTGGTGTGGAGATGAAAAAGGGACTTTGTTTGGGACTTGCGATGCTTTTTTGTATGCTTGCGGCGATGCCGGCGCTTGCCGCGCCGAGCTATCCGTCGGAGCCGGACGCGATCTCGTGTATTTTGATGGAGGCAAAGACGGGAAAGATTCTCTATGAGAAAAATGCGGACGAGGCGCTTCCGCCGGCATCGGTGACGAAAGTGATGACGATGCTTCTGCTTTTTGAGGCGATCGACGCCGGCACGATCCGACTCGACGATACGGTGCAGGCGAGCGAGCGTGCCGCCTCGATGGGCGGCTCGCAGATTTATCTGAAAGTCGGGGAAGAGATGAGCGTGGACGACTTGCTCAAAAGCTTGATCGTTTCCTCGGCGAACGACGCGGCGGTGGCGCTCGCAGAACATCTGGCGGGAAGCGAGGAGGCGTTCGTCGCGCGGATGAACGAGCGCGCGGCGGAGCTCGGCATGACGAATACGCATTTTGAGAACACAAACGGGCTTGACGATACGGCGACGAACCATCTGACGAGCGCGCGGGATATCGCGCTGATGACGCGCGAGGTGCTGAAACACGAGATCGTTTATCGGTATAGCACGATCTGGATGGATACGGTGCGCGACGGCGCCTTCGGGCTGACGAACACGAATCGGCTGATCCGCTTTTATAAAGGCGCGACGGGGCTGAAAACGGGCTCGACCGCCAAGGCAAAATTCTGCATCTCCGCGACGGCGGAGCGGGACGGACTTTCGCTGATCGCCGTGATCATGGGTGCGCCGACGCGCGATGTGCGCAACGCGCTCGCGGCGTCGCTGTTCGCGATTCTCGTCGGCCTTGTCGGAACAATCAAGCACATCCGCCGCTGGAGAAT
>CALEJO010000005.1 GCA_937898155.1 uncultured Clostridia bacterium
GGAGCTTGCGGCGGGAAAACGCCTATCTGCGTCATCGGGCGGCGACGCTCGGAGACCGCGCGACGGCGGGAAACGGGGACGCGACCTTGCTTGCGCGGCAGAACGCGACACTCGCGGGCGCACGCTCGCTTGGGGACTATCTGATGCTTTCTCTGCGGATGCGACGCGCATTTCGCTTCTACGATCGCACGTCGTTTGCCGTGCGGCAGGTCTTCTTTTTCTCGAAGCTGTGGCGTCTTTCGCGACACCTTGTGGGGTGGCTCGGCTTCGGGGTGCAACTGCTTTTCGCTGTCGGGCTTTTCGCCGTCCTGCTACCCGCGATTTTGCTGCTCGGCGCGGCATTTTCGCTTGGCTATCTTTTGACGGCGCGTCGGCAGATCGGGACGCTCACGCGGGAGATTTCCGGCAAAGAGGTCGTCATTTTCTTCTATCCGGCGTATCCGCCCGTCGGCGCTTACGGCGCGCGGGTGGCGGCGGGATTTCCGCCGGAAACGGTCGTTTTGCTCATCAGCCGATCCCTGCGCGCGTGTGGGTTTTCGGGCATAAAACGGCTTTCGCCGCGTGTCTTTCGCGTGCATATTTTTTCGTATTATCGTTTGCTTCGCTCACTCGGCGCGGCGCGCCGGGTGATGAAATTTACCTGAAAGGGGGACGGAACGATGCTTCATTTTGTTTTCGGACGGTCCGGCGCCGGCAAAAGCGAATGGATGGCGCAACATCTTTCGCGCACGGCACAGACGGGGCACGTCTTTTTGCTCGTCCCCGACAGGGAAGCGGTCGGCGCGGAAAGCCGTGTCTCCGAACTTTCCGGCGCGGGCAACGTGGACGTCGTCACGTTCCGTCGCCTTTGCAACTACGTGTTTCGCCGCTACGGCGGGCTTTGCACCGAATATATCGAGCCGGGCGCGAAGAAGCTGATCATGCGCAACGTGCTCCGTGCGCTCGCGCCGACGCTCCACGCTTACGGCAATCTTGCCGGGCAGAGCCGCGGCATCGCGGAGGCGCTTTGCGCGGCGCGCACCGAATGTTATCAGAATAAGATCACGCCTGCCGCGCTGACGCACGCGGCGGAGTCGCTCGACGAGACCGATCCGCTCCGCGAAAAGGTCTCCGATCTCGGTTTGCTTTTCGCCGCGTTCGACGCGGAGGTGGCGACGCGCTTTGCCGATCCCGACGGGATGCTCGGGCGGGCGGCAGAAGCCCTCGCGGGCGGTGAATTTTTCCACGGCACGACCGTTTACATCGACTCGTTTCTCTCGTTCTCCGCACAACAGTATGACATTTTGCGCGAAATCCTGCTCGGCGCGAACGAGGTTTATCTCTCGCTTGCGTTTCTGCCCGACGAGGACGCGGATGCCTCCTCGGTCTATTGCCTCAAAGATACCGAACGGCGGATCCGCCGCCTCGCCGAACGCGCGGGCATTCCGTGTGGGGAAGCGGTCTCTTTGCGGCAGGAAACGCGCTATCAAAATGACGAACTCGCCTATCTCGCCGCGCAGATCGCGGGGACGGAGGGCGTCCGACCGGCTTGGGACGGCGTGCCGCAGTCGGTCTCGCTTCTGCGCGCGGCAAACCTGTTCGCCGAAGCCGAGGCGGTCGCCACGGACATCTGCCGCCGGGTGCGCGAGGGCGCGCGGTATCGCGACATCGCGGTGATCGTGCGCGACGTGTCCCGCGCCGAGGGCGTGACGGACGCGGTCTTCCGCAAATACGGCATTCCGACCTTTCTTTCCGCAAAAAAAGAGATCCGCGAAAAACCGCTGATCCGCTATCTGTTCTCGATGATCTCCGTCTGCGAACGCGGCTTCCGCGCGGAAGACGTGATCGCACTGATGAAAACGGGAATGTCGGACCTTTCGCCGGACGAATGTGATCTCTTTGAAAATTATATGATCAAATGGAAGCTCCGCGGGCGTCGTTTTACCGACGATACGCCGTGGACGATGAACCCGCGCGGATACGAGCCGCTGACGGCGGCGGATGCCGCGACGCTCGAGTACATGATCACGATGTTCAATTGCAAGGCGGGTGCGTTCGACTTCGACGACATCCGCATGACGCTTCTCAAGCCGGGCGATCGCGTGCCGGGTGCGCCGAAGCCCGCCGCTCGTTCAGTTTTCGGGCGCATTCCGTGCGGCGAAGACCGTGCGGGAAAAGGCGACGGTGCTTTACGACGCGCTGACAGAGCGGGAGATTCCGCAAAAACTGCACGAATCGGCAAAGGATGCGGCGGCGCGCGGCGACGAGGCAGGCGCTTCGGAAACCGTGCAACTTTGGAACGTCTTTTGCGGCGCGCTCGATCAGCTCGTTTCGGCGTCAGGCGACACCGAGGCGGACGTGCCGGAGTTTTCCGGACTTCTTTCGATGATCCTCGCGGACACGAGCATCGGCAAGATCCCGACCTCGATCGACGAGGTGACGATCGCGGAGGCGTCCGAAAAGTTTGCCGGAACGCCGCGCTTTGTTTATCTGCTCGGCGCGAACGAGGGCGTTTTCCCGAGGCGGACGGAGGGAAGCGGCTTTTTCTCCGAGCAGGAGAAGGGACAGCTCGCCGCGGCGGGCATCGAGATCACGAATCGGCGCGACCGCGCGATCTCCGAGGAACTGTTTTATTTCGATCGGGCGTGTGCGCTTCCGTCGGAGGCGCTGACCGTCTGCTATACGCATTACGACCTTTCGGGCACCGAATTGCGGCCGTCGATCGGCGTGAAGCGGCTCCGCTCGCTCTTTTCCGCATTGACCGAACGGGACTACGAATCGGCGGCACCAGCGGAGCTGATCGAAAGCCGCACCGCGTCCTTTGATTACGTCGGTCAATTTTCGGGAGAGCTCGGCGACGCGCTCTGCCGCTATTATGAGGCGGACGCTTCGTTCGCGGAGAAGATGAAGTATCGCGAAACGCCGCTTTCCGCGTCGGCGGATACGCTGACGCCCGAGGAGGCGGCGACGATCTTCGGGACGAGACTGCGGACGAGCTATTCCGCGCTCGAAACCTACATAGAATGTCATTTCGCTTATTTTTGCAAATACGAGCTGAACTTGCAGGATCGCGATCCCGCGCAGTTCGGCGCGAAGGATATCGGCAATTTCACGCACGAGGTGCTGGAAAAGACGGTCCGCTGGCTCGTTTCGGAGAAAGAACAGGCGCAGGACGACGAGGCGCTTCGGATGCAGATCCGCGAAAGCGCGGTTTCGTTCATCGAAAATTGCTTCCGGACGGATTACGCGAGCGTGACGCCGCGGATGCGGCATCTCTGCGACGGACTTTGCCGCTCGGCGGAGGCATTTGCCAAGCAGATGCGCGAGGAATTCGCCGTTTCGGCGTTCGTGCCGCGCGATTTTGAGCTGACGGTCGGCGCGGGCGGCGAGGTTTCGCCGATGACGCTTTCCGGCGAACACACGGAGGTGGCGCTTCGCGGCAAAATCGACCGCGTGGACGTCTACGAGGACGCCGACGGGAAGCTCTATTTCCGCATCATCGACTATAAAACGGGCTCGAAAACGTTCGACCGCGACAAGCTCGACCTCGGGCTCGACCTGCAAATGCCGCTCTATCTGTTCTCGATCAAAGAAAACGGCGCCGCGCGCTACGGAAAAGAATGCTTGCCGGCGGGCGTGCTGTATCGGCAGGTCCGTCCCGTGCAGGAGACGGCGACGTTCGGCGAACTGTCGCCCGAGCGGAAAAAGGAGGCGTGCCCCGTCAGCGGATTGCTCCTTGACGACAAGGGCGTGCTCTCCGCCATGGATCCCGAACGAAAAGGGAAATACATCCCCGCGTCGTCGAAGGACCTGCTCGACGCCGCCGGATTTGACGCGCTGGAACGGCAGATCAAAGAGACGGTTCTTCACTTCGCCGACGAGATGAAATCCGGTGCGGCACAGGCGAAACCGCTCGCCCGCGGGCAGGAGAGCCCTTGCAATTTCTGCAAGATGCGCGCCGTCTGCCGCAACGCGAATGTCAAAAGGATAAAATAAAAAAGCAAGACAATCGCTTGCCTTTCTCGAAATTACACAAAAGAATAAAACATCATATACACTTGAATAAAACGGAGGAATGACCTTGAAAATACCGGAGAGAGTTTTGCGGAGCGTGGAGAAGCCCGCACGTTATACGGGAGGGGAATTCGGACAGATTCTGAAAGACAAAAACGCGGTGGACGTCCGCTTTGCGTTTTGCTTTCCCGACACCTATGAGATCGGAATGTCGAATCTCGGCATCCGTATTTTATACGACGTGCTGAATCGCCGTGAGGACACCTGGTGCGAGCGCGTTTACGCGCCGTGGGTGGACATGGAGGCGGCGATGCGGCGCGAGAAAATTCCGCTTTGGGCGCACGAAAGCGGCGATCCGATCCGCGAATTCGACATCGTGGCGTTCTCGCTCCAATACGAGCTTTGCTTCACGAATGTGCTGAATATGCTCGACCTCGCGGGCATTCCGATGCTCGCGTCCGAGCGCGACGACGGTGATCCCGTCGTGATGGGCGGCGGTCCCTGCACCTATAATTCCGAGCCGATCGCGGATTTCTTTGATCTCATGATCGTCGGCGAGGGCGAGGAAGTGATCGGCGAGCTCGTCGATCTCTATCGCGCGCACAAAAAAGCGGGCTTTTCGCGGCAGGCGTATTTACGCGCAGCGGCGAAGATTGAGGGCGTCTACGTGCCGTCGTTTTACGAAACGACCTATCACGAGGACGGCACGATCGCCGTGGTGACGCCGCGCTACGACGATATCCCGAAAAAAATCCGCAAGCGCATCGTGAAAGACCTCGACAAGGCGCCGTTCCCGAAGACGCTCGTCATGCCGTTTATTCAGACGGTGCAAGACAAAATCACGCTTGAAGTCTATCGCGGATGTATCCGCGGATGCCGCTTCTGCCAGGCGGGAACGACGTGGCGCCCCGTGCGCGAAAAATCGCCCGAGGTGCTGTGCGAGCAGGCGAAAGCGCTCGCCGACGCGACCGGCTACGACGAAATGACGCTTTCTTCGCTCAGCATCAGCGACTATACCTGCATCGACAAGTTGACGGACGAGCTTCTCAAATGGACGGACGACCGCAAGATCTCGCTGTCGCTGCCGTCGCTTCGCGTGGACAGCTTCACGAAAGAGCTGATGGAGAAAATCTCGACCGTCCGCACGGGCTCGCTGACGTTTGCACCCGAGGCGGGCACGCAACGCCTGCGTGACGTGATCAATAAGAATGTGCGCAAGGAGGACCTGCTTCGTGCGTGCCGCGTCGCGTTCGAGGGCGGAAAATATCAAGTCAAGCTCTACTTTATGCAGGGGCTTCCGACGGAGACGAACGAGGACCTCGACGGCATCGTCGATCTTTGCGCGAGCGTGATCGAGGAATTCTTCCACACGCCGAACCGCCCGAAAAAATCGCCGGGCGTGACGATCTCGGCGGCGTGCTTCATCCCGAAGCCGTTCACGCCGTTCCAATGGGAAGCGCAATGCACGATGGAGGGCTTTCAGGAAAAGCAACGCTATCTACTCGGCAAGCTCTCCGACCGCCGCATCAAATACAATTACCACGACGCGGGCGTCAGCCGCATCGAGGCGGTCTTCGCGCGCGGCGACCGCAAGCTGAACGCGGCGCTTCTCGAAGCACATCGCCGCGGACTGCGCTTTGACGGTTGGGATGAACAATTTGACTATAACAAATGGATGGAAGTTTTCGACGCGGTGGGGATCGACCCCGCCCGCTACGCGAATCGCGCGTTCGGCGAAGACGAAGTTTTGCCGTGGGATATCATCGACATCGGCGTGACAAAGGAGTTTTTACTCCGCGAACGCCATCGCGCCTACGAGGCGAAAACGACGCAAAACTGCCGTGAGCATTGCAACGGCTGTGGCGCCAATCAGTTGGGAGGGGAACGCTCATGCTGTCCGAACCGTTAAAAATCAGAGTCCGTTTCTCGAAAACGGGAAGTCTCAAATTCATCTCGCATCTCGATCTCAACCGCACGGTCAAGTCGGCGTTTTTGCGCTCCGGTTTGCCGATCTGGTGGACGCAGGGATTCAATCCGCATCCGAAAACGGTTTTTTCTCTGCCGCTCTCCGTCGGCACGGCGAGCTTATGCGAATTCATGGACCTGCGCATCACCGAGGAGGTGGCGGGAGAGGAAATCTGCCGCAAGCTGAACGAGGCGTTTCCCGCCGGCTTGCGCGTGCTCGACGCTTATGAGCCGCAGACGAAATTCGATGAGATCAAATGGGCGGATTACGAAATTTGCCTGCAAATCGCCGATCCCGAGGGAGCCGTCTCGCGCGTGCGCGGGGCGCTGACGGGAGAGATGCCCGTCGAGAAAACGGGCAAAGCGGGGACCTATACGATCGACATCGCGCCGCTGACCAAGGTGCGCGACGTCTTCGTGCGCGACGGGGAACTTGTGCTTCTTTTGACGCTGTCGTGCGACGAAATGGCGTTCGTCAATCCGCGGCTCGTGCTCGATGTGCTGGAAGCGCGGACGGGACTTCCGGCGGAGACGGACGATTACGCCGTCTGCCGCACCGAGGTCTATCTCGCCGACGGCAAAACGTGTTTCCGATAATTTCATCAAAAAAGAACGGAGCTGTTGCATTTGCAACAGCTTTGTGTTATTATGATAGTGTAGTAAAAAGCGAAAGCGAGGAGTCTGACATGGCGAAGGGAAAAGAAGACGAAAAACAAGCGTTTTTATTTGAGGGCATCCTCAAACTGAAAACTGTGGAGGAATGCCGCGACTTTTTCGGCGATCTCTGCACGAAGACCGAACTGCGCGAGATGTCCAAGCGCCTTTGGGCGGCGAAGCTGATCTCCGAGGGGGAAAAATACGCGGACATCGTTGAAACGACGGGGCTCAGCACCGCGACGATCACGCGCGTCAACGGCTGTCTGCGCGACGGCAACGACGGCTACGTGACCGTGCTGGAACGCATGAAATCCTGAACGGGAGGCGAATCAAATGCAAAAAACGGCAATCGTGACGGGGGCATCGCGCGGCATCGGACGCGCGATCGCGCTGCGTTTGGCAAAGGACGGATGGACGGTGATCGCGGCGGCACGCGCGGCGGAATCGGATGTGGGAGAGGCGCTTGGCGCCCTGTCGGCTGGCTCGTGCTACGTGAGCGCCGATATTTCCTCGGACGCGGACAGACGGCGGCTGATCGACGCGGCGTTCGACCGCTTCGGGCGGCTCGATCTGCTCGTGAATAACGCGGGCGTGGCGCCGATCGAGCGGAATGACCTGCTCGAAATGAGCGAAGAGAGCATGGATCGCCTCCTCGACATCAATCTCAAAGGGACCTTTTTCCTCACGCAATACGCGGCGAAGAGAATGCTCGCGGCGGGCTGCGGCGACGCGATCGTGAATGTCACGTCGATGTCCGCTTATACGGCGAGCGTCAATCGCGGGGAATACTGCATCTCCAAGGCGGGGCTTTCAATGGTGACGACGCTCTTTGCGGCGCGGCTCGCCGAGGCGGGCATTCGCGTTTACGAGGTGCGCCCGGGCATCATTCGCACCGATATGACGGCGGGCGTTTCCGCCAAATATGAGGCGCTCATCGCGGACGGGCTTCTGCCGATTTCGCGGATGGGCGAGCCGGAAGACGTGGCGGCGGCGGTCGCCGCGCTTGCCGCAGGCGCTCTGCCGTATTCGACGGGAGAGGTCATCAACGTGGACGGCGGCTTCCACCTGCGCACCTTATAAACATGACGACGGAACTTTTGACGATCGGCAAATATCAAATCCCCTGCACGACGGTCGCGGTGGCGGTCGTTGGCACGGGCGCGGCGGGCTATGATGCCGCGGACTCGCTTTACGACCTCGGCGTGACCGACGTGCTCCTCGTCACTGAGGGCAAAAAGATGGGCACGTCGCGCAACACGGGCTCGGACAAGCAGACGTATTATAAACTCAATTTGGCGGGCGGCGTGCCGGACTCCGTTTACGAGATGGCGCGCTCGCTGATGCGCGGCGGCTCGATGCACGGCGATATCGCCCTCAGCGACGCGGCGCTGTCCGCGCGGTGCTTTTTCAAATTGGTCGGGCTCGGCGTGCCGTTCCCGACGAACGAATACGGGGAATACGTGGGCTATCGGACGGATCACGACGCGACGACGCGTGCGACCTCGTGCGGTCCGCTGACCTCGAAGAAGATGACGGAGGTGCTCGAACGCGCGGTGGAAGCCAAGCGGATTCCGCTCGCGGATGGGCATCGCGTCATTTCGATCCTGACCGACGGCGGCACGGCGTGTGGACTCATTGCGGTAAACCGCGCTTGCATCACGCCGGAGAATCCGTGCGGGCTTTGCGCGATCCTCGCGGGCGACGTCGTTTACGCGGTCGGCGGTCCGTCGGCGATTTACGCTGACACGGTCTATCCCGAGAGTCAGACGTGTGCGCTCGGCGCGGCGTTTGCGGCAGGTGCCGCCGGCGCGAATCTGACGGAATGGCAGTATGGACCGGCGTCCGTCGCGTTTCGCTGGAACGTCTCCGGCACATATCAGCAGGTGCTTCCGCGCTATATTTCGACCGACGCCGACGGCGGCGACGAGCGGGAATTTCTCGCGGACGCATTCGATTCACCGGAGCAGATGCTCGCGGCGGTGTTCGCCAAGGGCTACGAATGGCCGTTCGATCCGAACAAGACGGGCGTCGGCGGCTCCTCGCGCATCGACCTCGCCATATACCGCGAAAGGCAACGCGGCAGGCGGGTATTTCTTGATTATCTTCGGAATCCGTCGGCGCTTGCCGCGGATTTCGGCAATTTGAATGAGGCGGCGCGGGACTATCTTGAAAAATCCGGCGCGCTTGTCGGCACGCCGATCGAGCGGCTCCGCGTGATGAACGAGCCGGCGATCGCGCTTTATCGCGACTACGGCATCGACCTCGCTTCGGAAGCGCTCGAAATCGCGGTCAGCGCGCAACATTGCAACGGCGGCATCGCGGTGAACCGCGACCGCTCCTCGACGACGCTTCGTCATTTTTACGCGATCGGCGAATGTGCGGGAACGTTCGGCGTGCATCGCCCCGGCGGCTCCGCGCTCAATGCCACGCAGACGGGCGCTCTGCTTGCGGCGACGGCGATTGCCGAAGCGGGCGCCGCGCGTCCCTCGGGACTGACCGACGCCGTGCGCGGGGAGTTGGAAAAGGCGCTTGCCGAGGCATCGGCTTCGCTCGGCGGCACGGTGACACGAAACGAACTTTTCGCCCGTCGCACGGCGGCGTCCACGCGCATGAGCGCGTGCGCGGCGCTTTTGCGGGAGCCGGACGCGGTTGCCGCGGCGATGGACGCCTGCGGGGAAGAGCTTCATTCGTTTACGTCAGAAAATCGGCTCGCGGACGCGGCGGATTACGCCGAACTGCGGATCAATCTGGATATTTTACTGACGCAGAGAACGGTGCTCGGCGCGATCCTCGATTATCTTTCGGACGGCGGCGAAAGCCGCGGCTCGTTCCTTGTCACGCACGGCGCGACGCAGGACGTGCTTGCCTTGACACCGATGCTTGACACGCGCCACGCCGCGTTCGTGCAGAACACGGTTTTGCACGAAGATTTTTCCGTGACGTCGTTTTTCGAACCCGTGCGCCCGCTACCGCAGAGCGAGCAGTGGTTTGAAACGGTGTGGAACCGACAAAAAAAATAAGATTTTTTATAAAATACGGCATTCATCGAAAAACACCGAAACGCGTTTCGGTGTTTTTCTCATTCACGGGCGAACAACGCCCCTCTTGATTTTTTGCGAAGCTTCCGATATAATGAAGATGAAACATCAAAAAAGGAGGTGCGGGGATGCTGCTTTATCTGGCGCTGATCGACGAAGAAGACCAAAAGCCGATTTTTGAAGAGCTTTATCTGAAATACAAAAATCTGACGATGCAGTATGCGCTCTATCTGCTGGATAATAATCCGCAAGACGCGGAGGACGCGTTCCAACTCACCTGGTCGCAGATCGCCCGCAACCTCGACCATCTCCGAACGAATCAGGAGCGCGCGATCAAACATTATATTTTGAAAACGATGAAATATAAGGTGCTGGACGTTCGCAAAAGCAACCGCGAATGGGAAAAGTCCGTTCGATCCGCAAAAGCGCAAGCCAAAAAAGCCCGCTCGGGGTTCTGCAAGGAGAACGCTTTACTTGCACTTTGCGCCAAGGAATCGCAGGAAACCATTCGTCGCGCAATTCAAGCTCTCGACGCGCCGTATGCGGAGGTGCTGACCTTTTATTATCTGTTCGGGCTGTCTGTGAAAGAGATTTCGGCGCAGTTCGGGATTCGGGAAAGCACGGTGCGCACGCGGCTGTCCCGTGCCAGAGCGCTTTTGAAGGATGAACTCGAAAAAGGGGGGAGCACTCTATGACTGACGTGGAACGCGGAAAAGAAAAGTTGAAAGAGGGGCTTCTCCATGCCTGCGAATCCGAGTTTGAGGGCTTGCCGCTGGACGAAAACGCGCCGGTCGAATTTTCGGAAAAGCTGGAAGCCGATATGGATCACCTGCTCCGCGCCGAAAAGCGGCCGCTTTGGCGCCTGACGAACACTTGCGGCAAGCGGGTGGCGCTTGTCGTGGCGGCGGTGCTTCTTTTGTGCGGGCTTTTGGCGGGTTGCCGACCGATCCGCGAAACAATCGACCGCTTTTTCGTTCGGAAAAGCGAAGATTATTATGAAGTCCATCCGTTCACGCCGTCCGAGGCGCCGATGCGGATCGTTTCGCGCAAGCAGCTCACCGAGGTGCCGTCGGGATTTCAGCCGTTTTCGGAGCGTGTCGGCATATTCGATTGCCGAACCGTCTGGAAGAACGAAGCGGGGAGCTTCATCACGTTTTGTCAGTTCGCGATCCGAACGCAGGTGTGGATCGGCCGGTGTGAGACGAACATAGAATATTTCGAGGTGGACGGCGTGGAGATTCTGTGCGCCGTGAGGCAGGAAAACGGTGCGCGGGCTTGCTACTGGCAGGATGGTGAATACGCGTATTGCCTCGATGTGCCCGTTTTTGCAAGCCGCGAAGAGGTGGAACGGATGATCCGCTCCGTCCGATGAACCCGCAAAACGAAAAACACCGAAAGAGATTTTTCTCTTTCGGTGTTTTTTTCGCCAAAATCGCGCAAAATTATGAACAAATTGTAAACATTTCGCTTTTTTTGAACTTTTTTTCAAAATCTTGTAGCGTTTTTGAAAAAAGGTCAGCTTAATAGGAAGACGGTAAAGCGGGCCATATAAGGACCCTTCTTTGATGTCAATGCCTCCACTGCTGCGCGCAGAAATTTCTTGTCGGATTTGATATCCATACATATCTTCTTTTGACAGAAGCTTCAAGATCAGGATATCCACCAGACCGCATTTAATATTTTCTTCAATATCATCTTTCCAAGCCAAATCCGTTTTCTCCTTTCGAGAACTTGATTTTTATTATATCAAGGTCAAGTGAACTTAGTCTTTATTTATTATATCAGATGGAAAAATGAAGTCAATGACATCTTATAAAATGTATGGCGACAATTCTAATTGTTCGTGATATATTTATCTTAAAAGAAGCGCGATGGCGCTTGACAGAATTTTGATGTTTTTTTATAAAACATCGAAAAAGAGAAATACGGGAAGGTATTATCGCGTCAAGCCGGACGGAAGCGGTCTCATGCCGGTTTACGAGCAATCGAACTTTGAATCGCTCGGCAGCATGATTCTGTTTGACAACAAGGTGCTGATTTTGGGGAACACCTATTACGTCGATGAGGAGGGAAAAGTCAAATATACGAACAAGGATAAATCCGGAAACGTTCAGGATTGCTTATGGGAGGCGACGATTCAGGCGGACGGCACGTGGTCGCCGCTCACGAGAGTGCCGTATGTATTTGAAGAATAAAAGCATGCATCATCGAATGACTTTGGAACAAAAGAGAGGGAGGTCTTATGTTTTCTTTACTGAAATATGAAATCAAAAAGCTCTGCGCGAGCAAGCTCTTGCCGATCATGCTGATCGTGCTGACGATTTTGAACGTCCGGCTGATCCTCGGCGATATCGACGAGAAAAAACTGACGCAGGAACAACAGCTTGACGAATTTTTGGAGCTTTACGTCGAGGACCCCGAAAAATGGGATGCCTATATGGCGGATTTTCTGAACGCCATCAAGCTTTCCAACGACAGCGTTCGGATCAAAGACGGCGTGGTCGAACGCACCGTCCCGTATCCCGACAGCTTGGTGACCAAGGATGATTATACGCTGTTCAAAACGACATTCCCCGCAATCCGCGATTTCGGCGAAACGTATCGCAAAATGGTCGATAAGGCGGAACGCGTCGCCAACGGCCATCTTTCGGAATACGCCTATCTCGGATATGACGACGGCGGCTTCGAGCCCACCTATCAGCGCGGGGTGATCCAGTCTTACTCCAAGCTCCGCGATATCGAATTTCCGTTTTTGAATATCCGCGGATATGACATCTATTTCAACTATTCGGGCTTCGGCGTCATCGCCATGATCGCGATGCTCGTCGGCGGGATGCTGATTCTGATTCCCGAAAAAAGCGGCGGCATGGTCTCGATCCTGCGCGTCTCCAAGCGCGGCAGATGGGAGACTTACGGTGCCAAGATCATGACCGCGTTCCTTTACTGCGTCGTCGTTTGCCTGATCCTCAGCGCGTCGGGCTTTGTCGCCGTGGCGCTCAAAAGCGGACTCAACGGCTGGAACGCGCCGCTGCAAATGATCGACTCGCCCTCCGGCTCGTATCGGCTTTGCCCGTTCCTTCTGACTGTGGGTGAGGGCATTTTCATCACGTTTTTGCTCCGGCTTTTCTCGTGCTTCGTCTTTATGCTTATGGTGATCGCGCTGTCCGCGGTCTTCACGAGCTACATCCCCGCGCTTTTGATCGGCATCGTCTTCACGGCGGCGAATTACCTCGTGGCGACGTATCAATTCTTAAACGACTATGCGCCGCTCAAAAATCTGAACTTCTTTTGGAGCATCAACGGCAAGGAGCCGATCGTCTATTGGCGCGGTATCCGCATTTTCGGCTTTTGCGTGCCGATGCTGGAATCACTGATTCTGACTTACGTCGTGCTGTTTGGCGCGGGCATTTTCCTCGCCGGCTATCTCTACGTGAACGGCAAAGGCATGGAATTTCGCCGTTTGCGTCTGTTCCTCCGCAAATGCGGCGCCGCGCTTGCCGCTTTGCCGGAGAAGCTACATCTGCGCATTTTTACACGGCGCGCACGTCGTCGCGCGACGCATCTGCATTACGAGATCAAAAAGATCGTCACACCGTTCGCGCTGATCGTGCTGGTCGCGCTGTTCACGGCGACGTTCATCCTGTCTTCGCGGATTTTTAAGCAGGAGGAGAATTTTTACGACGTCACCTACGACGCTTATATGGAAGAATACGGCGGCGAATGGACCGAGGAAAAGGACGCATCGCTGAACGCGCTTTTCACGGAATACAGCGCGACCGTCCAGGGCTACGACACGATGGTGGCGAAATATTACGCCGGAGAAATCTCCATGGAGGAGATCGCCGCTTATTCCAACAAGTATCAATACGCGAAAAACCGCGTCGAGATCGTGGCGTCACTCTGTGATACGAGCGCGCGCCTGCGGGAGCTTCACAACGAGGGAAAGATGGCGTATTTCGTGAATGAAACGGGCTGGAAAATGATCAGCTACGTGAATTTCTCTTACTTATATCTGGTGGTGATCGTGCTGCTCTTCGGCAACGTCTACGCGATCGAATACCGCGAGGGCTTCCACCTCATTCAGCACTCGACGCGCGGCGGCCGCGGTCGCACGAATTTCCGCAAAATCGCGATCGTCATCGTGATCGCGGTTTTGCTGCTCACCGTTTGCGAGGCGTGCCAGTATCTCATGGTGATCCGTCGCGTCGGCTTGCAGTATCCCGAGGCGCCAGCGCGGAGCTTGCCGCTTTTGAACGATACGGGCGATCGCTCGATCGCCGCACATTTCGTCCTCATCTATCTGCGACAGCTCGGCATCGTCACGGGACTGTCTTTGCTGGCGGTCTTGCTCTCGCGCGTGACGAAAAAATTGCTTCCGACCATCGCGATCATCGCGGTGATCGCGTTCGCACCGACGATTTTCAATTATTTCGGCATTCATTTGTTTGACGCATTTTCACTGATCACGTTGCTCGGCAGAGCATAAGCAGAAAGGAGTATAGACCATGAAACTGGAACTGAACAATATTACGAAAGCATACGGAAAAACCAAGGCGCTGACGGGCTTTACCGCGACGCTCGATCCGGGCATTTACGCGCTTCTGGGGCCGAACGGCTCCGGCAAATCGACGCTCATGAATATTCTGACGGACAACCTCGTCGCCGACGCGGGCGACATCGTCTTTGACGGGGAGAACGTCAAATCGCTCGGGGTGAAATTCCGCGAAAAGATCGGATTTATGCCGCAGTATCCGGGAATGTATCCGACGTTCACGGTGGAGGATTATCTTTGGTATATCGCAAAGCTGAAAGGCATGACGAACGAGGCGGCGGCGCAGGGCGTCGCGAACGTGTTGGCAGCGGTGGAGCTGACGGAATCGCTGAAAACGAAGGTCAAGGCGCTTTCCGGCGGCATGAAGCAACGTCTTTGCCTCGCGTCGGCGGTGCTCGGCGATCCCGACATTCTGATCCTCGATGAGCCGACGGCGGGACTGGACCCGAAGCAGAGGATCGCGGTGCGCAACTATATCGCGTCGATCGCCCTGCAAAAAATCGTCATCATCGCGACGCACGTGGTGTCCGACGTGGAATTTATCGCCAAGGACATCATCATTCTGAAAAAGGGCTATATCGTGCAGAACGCGCCACCGGCGGAGCTTCTGAAACAGATCGAGGGCAAGGTCTGGACGGCGAGAGTGCCGGAAAGCGAAGTGGAAGCGATGCAGGCGCGTGCCAAGGTGACGAACATTGCCCGCGAGGGTGACGCGGTGGCGCTTCGCATCCTCTCCGAGGAAAAACCGAGCGAAAACGCGACGGTGGAAGCGCCGACGCTCGAAGATTATTATCTCTATGTATTCGGGGACGAAGCGACCGAGGACGCATAAAAAGAAAGGCGGCAGGCGCAGTGTGCCGCGCCTGTCGCTCGACAGGGAAGAGAAATACGATTTCATAATCAACCAAAAAGGAGAACCACCATGAAAAAACTGCTCACTATCACACTTGTTTTTGCAACATTATTGCTTGTTTCTTGTGGAGAGAGACCTCCCACACCCCCGGGAGAAAAAACAACGCCGAAGTTATATGGTGTGGCGGAATTTTGCTCTTTTTGCGAAGCGCCGTCCCGCATCGTTTTCACGGACGACAGCGGTGCCGGAATTCAGAATTATTATTACAGCAAAGCGGACGGGATGGTGTATCCGTTTTGCTTTGACCCGCTTTGTGAACATAAATCGAATACCGGCTGTTTGGCGTGGGACGTCGGCTTATTTTACGACGGTCCTATCTGCATCGGCAATCGGTTTTATTATCGACACTACAAAACAACTCCGCTTATCACCATCGAAACGTGCTATTCCTGCGCGTTCGACGGGTCGGATATTCGGGAGGAGTTTACGTTTCGCGGAGGGATGACGCACATCTTGGCTATTCGGGGCATTGTGCCGACGGATCGCTATATTTATGCTTTTACAACGGAATCGGACGGAACGCGAGGGGTTCTCCGCTACGATACGCAAACGCGGGAATTGCTCGATGTCTCCGAGGGGTTGAAAGGGCTCGGTCCCAATGGGTTATATATGGAAATCGGAATCGTGTATGTTTTCGGAGACAAATGTTTTTTCAATACGACCGAGATGGATGTTTCATTCAATGACACTACCCTCGGCACGATGCCGACTGTTTTCGAACAGCATTATTATGAAGCCAACCTTGATTTTTCCGACAAGAAAGAAAGCGAACTTGCCAAAAAGCTTTTTGTCGACGGATATGCGCGGGGTGTGTTTTTTGAAGACACCGTTTGCACGCGGTTTTCGGGTGGGAGGGAGGATAACTCCATTCGGACGCTGAACGTTTCCACGGGGGAAGAGACGGTTTTCTACGCCGCGGACTTGGGCTTCGCGGATATTCAGATGATTGGATTTGACGGGGAATACTGCTATTTTCATTCGAGGGATAATCGTGTTATCAAGGGAAAAGATGAGAAAGGACGCGAAATATATAACAACTATGGGGGCAAGTATTATCGCGTCAAGCCGGACGGAAGCGATCTTATGTTGGTTTGTGAGCTGTCGAACTTCGATTCGCCCGGCAGCATGATTCTGTTTGACAACAAGGTGCTGATTTTGGGGAACACCTATTACGTCGATGAGGAGGGAAAAGTCAAATATACGAACAAGGATAAAGCCGGAAACGTTCAGGACTGCTTATGGGAGGCGACGATTCAGGCGGACGGCACATGGTCGCCGCTGACAAAAGTGCCGTATGTATTTGAAGAATAAAAAAGGAGGATATACCTATGAAAAAACTACTCGCTATCACACTCATTCTTGCAACCTTATTGCTTGTCTCCTGCGGACAAAATCCGCCCGCGGAAACGACGGGCGGGACGACACCGGGTGAGACGACGCCGGGTGAGACGACGTCTGCCTCGACGACACCGACCGAGACGACCGCCGCGACCACGCCTACGGAAACCGAGCCGACCTTGCCGCCGAGAACGGACGAGGGCGGTCTTGCTTACGTCCCGAACGGGGATGGCACCTGCAAGGTCGCCGGCATCGGCACGTGCGAAAAAACGACGCTGTGCATTCCCGAAAAAAGCCCCGCGGGCGACACCGTCACGGAAATCGGCGACGAGGCGTTCTGGGAGAACGAGACGCTCGTTGCGGTGGAGATTCCCGCCACGGTCAAGCGCATCGGACTCGGCGCATTTTATATGTGCCCTTTTTTGGATTCGCTGACATTTGCCCCGGGAAGCGCGCTGACGGAGCTTGACGTCGGCTCGTTTTACGGGATCGGCATGGCAGACGTGGAAATTCCCGCAGGGGTGCGCGTACTGCCCGAAAAAGTGTTTGCTTTCTCTCGTATTCTCAGCGTCACGTTCGCCGAGGGCTCGTGTCTGGAACGCATCGAGGCGGAAGCGTTTGACCGGGCGTATTCTTTGGAAACAGTTGTTTTGCCGGACACCGTGAAAACGATCGGCGTGTGCGCATTTCGTCAGGCGAAAAAGATGAAAGACTTGCGCCTTCCCGCCGCGCTGACGGAGATCGGAGAGAACGGTTTTGAGTCGTGCGACGCTTTGACGTCCATCACGCTACCCGCTAAGCTCGGCAAGATCGGCGCGGGCGCGTTTCGCTATTCCACGGGGATCCGCACGATGACGTTTGACGGGACGACAGAAGCGTTCCGCGCCATTTCGATCGGCGAGGACTGGCTTTACACGGTGCGGATCAAAGAAATCGTTTGCACCAACGGCACCGTCGCGCGCTGACGCGAATACGATGAACCCGGCAGGCGGAGGCAGTCTCCGCTTGCTTTTTTGTTCCCGAACGAGGAATGTTGACAGAAGATGACATTTTATGTTATAATAAATTCGATTCGATTTCTGTTATATAACGCGAGGGCGCGCGGAAAAAGACCGACGGGCGCCGCGGACAGAAATCAAAATGATCCGATCATTTGAAAATGAGAAAGGGGTTCCGATATGACACAAAATGAAGCAAGGGAACAACTGAAAAATCTGCAAATCAAGCTTGCGGCATATGCGCACGCCTCCGCGCTGATCTATTATGACGGCGTGACCGTCGCGCCGAAGGAAACGGCGGCAAACCGCGCGCGGACGCTCGCCGCGCTCTCCGAGGAGGCATATAAGCTTTCGACGGGCAAGGATACCGTGGAACTGCTCGAATTTCTCGATGCGAACGGGGAATCGCTGACCGAGGAGGAGCGCCGCGAGGTCTTTCTCCTGCTCAAAAACATCCGTCAGATGCAGAAAATCCCGATGAACGAGTATGTCGCTTACGAGGAACTGCTCGCAGAAGCGGACGATGTTTGGCATCGGGCAAAGGAAGCGAGCGATTTCGCGCTGTTCGAGCCGTATCTCGAAAAAATTTTTGAGACGAACCTTCGTTTTGCGGGCTATATGGCACCCGACAAGGATCCTTACGATTTTTGGCTCGGCGAATACGAGGACGGGCTGACGAAAGAGGTCTGCGACGACTTTTTCGGGAAAGTCCGTGCGTGCCTCGTGCCGCTTCTGAAAAAAGTCGCGTCCGTGCCGCAGGTGGACGACGGGCTTCTTTGGGGCGATTTTCCCGAGGACAAACAGCGCGAGCTGTCGGACGATCTCATGCGCGTCATGAGACTCGACCTTGGGCACGTCGGCATCGGCGAAACGGAGCATCCGTTCACGACGAGCTTCGGCTCGCATCTCGATGAGCGCATCACGACGCATTACTATCGCGATAATTTCGCCTCGTCCATGTATTCCGTCATCCACGAGGGCGGGCACGCGCTCTACGATACGGGCTCGCGCGACGAATACGCGTTCACCGCGCTCGACGGCGGCGTTTCCATGGGCATCCACGAAAGCCAGAGCCGCTTTTACGAGAACATCATCGGGCGCAGCCGCGCTTACTGCGAATTCATTTTTCCGAAGCTGTGCGAGCTGTTTCCCGAGTTGAAAACGCATACCGCGGAAGACTTTTTCCGCGCGGTCAATAAGGCGCAGCCGTCGCTGATCCGCACGGAAGCGGATGAAGTCACCTACTGTCTGCACGTCATGGTCCGCTACGAGCTGGAAAAGCGCGTGATGGCGGGCGAGCTCAAAGTGCATGACCTTCCGGTGGCGTGGAACGCGCTCTACAAGGAGTATCTCGGCGTGGACGTTCCCGATGA
>CALEJO010000006.1 GCA_937898155.1 uncultured Clostridia bacterium
GACCGTCAATATCGGTCATCTTGAAGTCCACGATGCGGATGCCTTTTTCCGCGATCAAAGCCTGAATTTCTTTCAATGTTTTTGCCATATCAAAAGTCCTCCTAAAAGGGAAAATTTTACCGCTTACCATCATAAAACGACCGCTGCGGAATGTCAAGATTTTCTCCCTCGTACATGAAATTTTCCATCACATAGGGACATTCCGTGAACGCATAGGCTTTGACGAAAGGAGAATCGTCAATGCTGAATATATTTTTGCTGCTGTGCAACAGCCTCTTTCTATCTCTCCATCTCACCGGCACCGCCGGTTCGTTTCCCAAGCCGCTGACACGCGAGGAAGAGGCGGAATGCCTTGCTCTTGCGGCGCAGGGCAATATGGATGCCCGCAATCGTCTTGTAGAGCACAATTTACGTTTGGTTGCTCATATTATCAAAAAGTATTATACGCAGTCGGATCATCAGGAGGATTTGATCTCTATCGGTACCATTGGCCTGATTAAAGCGGTCAACACCTTTAAGCCGGATAAGGGAATCAAGCTGGCCACTTATGCCAGCCGCTGTATAGAAAATGAAATCCTGATGTATTTTCGCGCGCAGAAAAAACAGCAGGGAGAGGTGTCCCTGTCCGATACCATCGAGGGAGATGGAGACGGCGACGACCTGTACTTGAGTGATGTGGTTGGCAGTGAGGATACGATGCTCTCTGATTTGCAGGACCGAGACGACTGTATCCTGGTGCGGCAGCTGGTATCGAGACTCCTTGACGAGCGGGAAGCCGATGTAATTCGCCGCCGTTACGGTTTAGATGGCACAGTCCCCCAGACCCAGCGTCAAATAGCGTCCGACTACGGCATCAGCCGCAGCTACGTTTCGCGCATCGAAAAAGCCGCGCTCGAAAAGCTCAACCGCGGGCTCAATCTTTATCCGATGTAGCGTTTGCGGAAAAAGAAGCATATTTCGGCAAAGAGTCGCATATATTGAAACCAAAAACGGCCGCCGACGCTCCGCGGCGAGGAGGGCGGTCGATTCTTTCGCCGAGAAAGCAGGAATCTCTATGATGCAACCAAACGAATACGAGGAAAAGAGCGGCGTGCGCGTCAAAACCTATGACAGCACGGCAACGAAAGAGATTGCAGCGGACTGCAATTTGCCCGACTATCTGCCCGACGTCAACCGGCTTCTGCGCGTCAGCGCAAAGGTCACGGAATTCAGCAAATATCTGTCGGGCGATCTGATCGAATACGACGGCAGGATCCGCTTCGATCTGCTTTACGCCACGGGCGCGGGCGAGATGCGGAGCATGGATTACGACACGGACTTTTCGGGCGATCTGGCGCTTTCGGGCGCGAGCGGGGACTGCGAAATCCGGCTCGAACCGCAAGTGAGCGCCGTTTCGTGTCGGTTGCAGAATCCGCGCAAGCTGACCGCGAAGGCAAAGCTGGAATTTCCCGTTTCCGTCTATTGCCGCGTTTCGACCGAGCCGACGGTCTCGGGACGGCTGAGCGCCGAGGAGAGGGAATCGCTCCAATATCGGCGCGATCCGATCGAAAGCGTGCGCGAGCGGCTGGTCGAGGAGCGGAATACGCCCGTCAGCGAGGACGTGGAGTTGGACCCGGGGATGCCCGCCATCGCGGAGATCGTGTCGGTCGAGCTGATGCCGTCGGTCGCGGACATCCGGCTGTTTGACGGCAAGGCGGTCTATAAGGGCGAAGTGGTCGCCGACATCCTCTATCGCGCCGCGAGCGGGGAAGAGGAAACGGCACCGCGCTACGTCGCGTTTCTGCGGCGCGTGCCGATCTACGGCGAGATCGCGTCCGAGCAGATCGGCGAGCGGTGCGTCGCGTTTGCGTCCGTCGAGACGGAGCATCTCGAATTTCGCCCGCAGGAAAACGCCTCCGGCGAAGCCCGCACCGTGGAACTGGATTTCGATTACAGCGTGCATCTGCGCCTCTTCTGCAACGAGCCGTCGGAGATCGTGAGCGATCTGTATTCACCCGATTACGAATCGGAAAATACGGCGGAAACGCTCTCCTATGAAACGGTGCTGTCCGGCAAGGTCTTCAATTTCTCCGCGGACGGCAGTGCGCCGCGCGAGGACAGGGATTTTGACCGCATCGTTTCCACGGGGGCGACGGCGAAGATCGATACGGCGGAAAAGCAGGGCGGGAAGCTTGTCTTCACGGGGACGGCGACGGTCTCCGTCGTGCTGGAAAACGGCGCGGGCGTCTATCTCAGCCGCAGCTTTCCCGTGCCGTTCCGCGCGCAAGCCGAGGTCGGACGCGTCGGCGATGCCTATTCCGTTTTGTCCGACGCGCTCGTGCTGAATGTGACGAGTCGGCTCGACGAGACACAGATACACGCCGATCTCGAACTTCTGATCCCGTTCGTGATCTTTGAACAGCACGAGCGCGCGCTCGTGCGCGAGAGCGCCGTCTATCCGGAAAAGCCGCTCGCGCATCCCGCCGCCGCGTCGATGACGCTCTATTACCCCGCCGCGAAGGATTCGCTCTGGGAGATCGCCAAGCGCTACGGCACGACCGTCGCCGAGCTGACATCGGCAAACGGCATCTCCTCCGACACCGTGCCTGCGGTGATGGTCATTCCGAAGCACACCGTTCCGAAGACGAAAGCCCGCAAACTACTCTGATTTTCCGAAAACGGCTCCCGCACGGGAGCCGTTTTTTGCGCTTTGCGGCGAAAAATCGGAAAAAATCAAGGAAAACCCTTGACATTTTCTTTCATTTGTGATATAGTATTCCTACCTCTGCGGACATTTGATCCGATTTTGAGGGAGGCCGAAAAACGGACCGACCGAACTTCATAGAAAAAACAAGGCGATCTTTCTTTGACCGCCGATGCTTTTCGTGGAAATCGTCGCTTCTGTTTTTCAAAAACAGGAGCTTTTTTTAGCTTCAATTTTATGAGGAGGTGCCGAAATGCGCGTCAAGATCACACTCGCCTGCACGGAATGCAAGCAAAGAAACTATGACACAACCAAAAACAAGAAAAACGACCCCGACAGACTTGAAATGAACAAATATTGCAAGTTCTGCCGCAAGCACACGCTTCACAAGGAAACGAAGTAATCTCATTTTTACGAGGGCTCCGCAAGGAGTCACAAGGAGGAAGAAATGGCAGACAACAAACAGAATAAGCCGAGTTTCTGGTCTAAAATCAGAAAATTTTTCAGAGATTACAAAAGCGAATTCAAAAAGCTCGTCTGGCCGACCGGCAAGCAGCTGATGAAGAATTCCGCTGTGGTTCTCGTGGCCATCATCGTGGTCGGCGCGTGCCTTGCACTCGTGGACTTCGGTCTGAACAAGGGAATCTTCGCTCTGAAAGACCTGATCGACTTCATCCGTCCCGTTTCTTAAAGGCAGGGTGGATAACAAATGAGTGAACATGCAAGCGGCGCGAAGTGGTATGTTGTGCATACCTATTCGGGCTACGAAAACAAGGTCAAGACCAATCTGGAAAAGATTATCGAAAACCGAGGCATTTCGCATTTGATCACCGAGGTCAAAATTCCGGTGGAAATCACCGAACAGACTAAGGAAAACGGCGAAGTCAAAGAAAGCGAATCCAAGCTCTTTCCGAGTTATGTGTTCGTCAAAATGGTGATGACGGATGAAACTTGGCATATCGTCAGAAACATTACCGGTTCCGCCGGTTTTGTCGGACCGGAGGGACATCCGGTTCCCCTGACGGAAAAAGAGATCGAAAACCTCGGCGTCGAAGCCGGAAAAACGACCTCGATCGCCTTTAAGGTCGGTGACAACGTCAGCATCAAGAACGGTCCTATGGCGGGCTTTACGGGAACGATTTCCGAAATTTCCGCGGATCAGAAGAAAGTCACCGTGATCGCGTCCGTGTTCGGACGCCAAACTCCCGTCGAACTCGATATTTCGAGCATCGCGGCAGAATTTTAACAAAGTCTCGCGTCACACGACGCACCTGTGGGAGGGAGAAAATTTTTTCATCATTCTCCCGGCAAACACCACATTCGGAGGTATGTTATTATGGCAAAGAAAATCGTAGCGTATATCAAATTACAGATTCCCGCCGGCAAGGCGACTCCCCAGCCGCCGATCGGTCCCGCGCTCGGTCAGCACGGCGTCAACATCGCCGCGTTCACCAAGGAATT
>CALEJO010000007.1 GCA_937898155.1 uncultured Clostridia bacterium
GACGTGACGGGCACCTCCTATCCAATCGAATCTCTTTCGCCCGACACCGATTACGAATGCTACGTCGAGGGCGCGCAAGGCAAAAGCCGCGTGCGGCTCGCGCGCACTTGCGCGATCGAGGGCACCGTCGTCAATTATCTGCATCCCCGCGACGGCGCGTATGCCTATTCGGGGCAATATCTTTGCAGTCCGTGCCTCCTCCGTCATCCCGACGGGTATCTGCTCGCGTCGATGGACATCTTCGCGAGCGGAGCGCCGCAGAATCTGACGCTCATCTTCCGCTCGGACGACAACGGCAAAACGTGGCATTATCAATGCGAGCTTTACCCCTGCTTCTGGGGGCGGATGTTCGTGCATCGCGGCGCGCTTTATATGATAGCTTGCTCGACCGAATACGGCGATCTTCTGATCGGCCGTTCGGACGACGGCGGCAAGACGTTCGGCGTGCCGACCGTGCTTCTGCGCGGCTCCTGCCACAGCAAAACTGCCGGCGTTCATAAAAATCCACAGCCGCCGATGCTCTATCGCGGCAAGCTCTATATGACGATGGAATGGGGGAGCTGGGGCGAGGGCTATCACGCCGCTATGGTCGCGTCCGTGCCCGAGGAAGCCGACCCGCTCGACGCGGGCGCGTGGCGCTTCACCGAGCCCGTCCGATACGATCCGACGTGGAACGGCGTCGCCGAGGGGAAAAGCACCGGCAATATCGAGGGCACGCTCGCCGTCTTCCCTGACGGAAACTTATATAACGTCATGCGCTACGATATGAGCCGATGCACGCCGTCAAACGGACTCGTGCTCGCGTATCGCGTGAATCCCGACGATCCCGAAGCGCCGCTTCTTTACGATCACGCGATCGCCCTGCCCGGCAATAACAGCAAATTCACGATCCGATACGATGAGGAAAGGGGATATTATTATACAATCATCAGCCGCATTCTCGGCGTCGGACACGGCGGCGACCGCAATCTGCTCTCGCTGATGCGCTCGCGCGACGGCGATCATTGGACGCTCGTCTGCGATCTGATCGACCACCGCGATCTCGATCCGAAAAAGATCGGCTTCCAATACGTCGATTTCTTCTTCGAGGGCGACGATCTGCTCTGGCTCTGCCGCACCGCGTGGGGCGAGCCGCACAATTTCCACGACGCGAACTATTCCGTCTTCCATCGCACGGCGCATTTCCGCGCGATCGTGCCGAAATCCGAATAAAAAAATAATATTTCACATAAAAGAGAGGACAAAACAATGAAAATTTACGAAGAACTGCAAGCCAGAGGGCTGATCGCGCAAGTGACGGACGAACCCGAGATCCGCGATCTGATCAATCGCGGCGGCGCGAAATTCTATATCGGCTTCGACTGCACGGCGGATAGCTTGACAGCGGGCCATTTCATGGCGCTGACGATGATGAAGCGTCTGCAAATGGCAGGCAACCAGCCCGTCGCGCTGATCGGCGGCGGCACCACGATGATCGGTGACCCGTCCGGCCGCTCCGATATGCGAAAAATGCTGACAAAAGAGGACATCGACCACAACGCCGAATGCTTCCGCCGCCAGATGGAACGCTTCATCGAATTCGGCGAAGGCAAAGCGATGATGGTCAATAACGCGGACTGGCTCCTCGACCTCAATTACGTCGAACTGCTCCGCGAGGTCGGCACCTGCTTCTCGGTCAACAATATGCTCCGCGCGGAATGTTATAAACAGCGCATGGAGCGCGGACTCAGCTTCTTTGAGTTCAACTATATGATCATGCAGAGCTACGACTTCTACTATCTCTACAAAAAATACGGTTGCAATATGCAGTTCGGCGGCGACGATCAATGGTCGAATATGCTCGGCGGCACGGAGTTGATCCGCAAAAAGCTCGGCAAGGACGCCTACGCCATGACGATCACCCTCTTGACCGACTCGCAGGGACGCAAAATGGGCAAAACCGCCGGCAACGCAGTCTGGCTCGATCCGAACAAGACTTCGCCGTTCGATTTCTATCAGTATTGGCGCAACGTCGATGACGCGGACGTGATGAAGTGCATCCGGATGCTGACGTTCATCCCGATCGAAGAGATCGAAGCGATGGATGCTTGGGACGCAAGCCGCATCAACGAAAAGAAAGAAATTCTCGCATACGAGCTGACCTCGCTCGTCCACGGCGACGAAGAAGCGAAAAAAGCGCAGAATACGTCGCGTTCGCTCTTCTCCGGCAGCGACACCGAGCATATGCCGACGACCGAAATCGACGCATCCGTGCTGACGGACGGCGCGGTCAACATCATGGACCTCATGGTGGCGGCGAAGCTCGCGCCCTCCAAGAGCGAAGCGAGACGTCTGATCCAGCAGGGCGGCGTTCTGCTCGACGACGCGAAGGTGGAAGCGATCGACCTTGCGATTTCCGAAGAAGCACTCCGCGCGGGCGTCGTCATTCGCCGCGGCAAAAAAGTCTTCCAGAAACTGATTTTGAAATGAGGCGATCGTATGAAAATCGGAATTCAAACCGGTGAACTCATTAAAAATTTCGGCGTGGCAAAGGCATTTGCCATCATCAAGGACGCGGGCTTCGACGTCGTCGATCTCAACCTCGACACGCTGACGGGGCTTGCGTGGAACGAACTGCGGGAGGGCGCGCCCTCTCCGTTCTTCTCCGACGCGCAAGTGCGCGCGACGTTCGTTCGCGAAGTGCAAGAGGCGTGCAAGACGACCGGCGTCGCCGTCGGGCAGGTCCATTCCCTTTTCCCGAACTGGTTCCGCGGGCTCGAAAAAGCCAACGCGAATTTCCGCGAGTGGACGCGCTACGCGATCGAGATCACGAAGCTCGTCGGATGCAAAACGCTTGTCGTGCACCCGCTTTTTGAAGGCAGTATGCGCCTCACCCCGACCTCCCGAGAGGAAGAATGGGACGTCAATCTCGCGTTCTATTCCTCGCTGATTCCCGATCTGAAAGCGGCGGGCGTCGTCTGCTGTCTCGAAAATATGTGGGGGCAGGACTGGCGCACGAAGCTCATTTATCGCACGGTCTGCTCCGACGCGTCGGACGCGATCCGCTATATCGACGAGCTCAATTCTCTTGCCGGGGAGCGGCTTTTCGGCTTCTGCCTCGACATCGGACACCTGACGCTTCTCGGACTCGACACCTATGAAGCGATCACCGCGCTCGGAAAGGATCGTCTCGTCGCGCTTCACGTGCATGACAATCGCGGCGTTGACGACGATCACATGATCCCCTACTCGGGCGTGACGATTTGGAACCGTTTTCTGCGCGGACTCCGCGAGATCGGATATACGGGCAATATGAGCTTTGAAACCGACGGTCAGATGCGCCGTTGCCCGCCCGATTTCATGCCGCAAACCGCCAAAATGATCGCGGAAGTCGGCAAATATTTCGTCGATTGCGTCGAAAAGACGACGGAAACGGTATGAAAAACTCGGAAAAAACACGATATTACGATTTCTCCCTGCGTGAGAATTCGTGGTTTGAGCGGATCGAATATCTGCTCTTCCTCTTTCTCATCTGCGCGATGATCGGATATCTTTACGAGGTCCTCTATACGCTGATCCTTCACGGCTATCTCGCCAACCGCGGCACGCTCCGCGGTCCGTATCTGCCGCTTTACGGCTCCGGCGGGCTGATGCTCTTCTTTCTCTTTTATCGCGCGCGGCGCATTCCGCCTGTCGTCTTCTTCGGCTCGATGCTCGTCACGGGCGGCCTCGAATACGGCGTGGGACATCTGCTCCTTTGGATCACAGGGCGGCGCTATTGGAGTTATCGCGGCGCGTTTCTGACCGATCCCGACGCGTTCGTCTGTCTGCACTCGGTGCTGATCTTCGCGACGCTCGGTGTTCTGCTCGTTTACGCCGTCGCGCCGCTGGTCTATCGGCTCACGTTTCGCCTTTCGCCCAAGGTGCGCAAGATCGCGTTTTGGTGCATCGCCGCGATCCTCGCGACCGACGCCCTTTTCGCCGTTCTGATCCCCGCCAAAGGCGGACTGGTCGCCTGATTTTCCGAAAAACCGCATAAAACGAACCGCCCCGCATATCCATAAAAGGAATGGGGGCGGTTTGATGTTTTCCGGGAGCAAAAAACGCAGAATTCTTCTCTCTGTCACGGCGATTCTCCTTTGCGCCGCGTTCGGCGGCACGGTGCTTTCGCGCGGAGACGTTTTTACCGCGTCCGCAGACGGGACATCCTATATCAAATGGGTAGACTTCGGCGTGTCCGCGCAGGCGCTCACCGACGCGATGCGTCTCGATATCGAAAGTCACGGCGGCGAAACGCCGCTTTCGTGGATCGACCTGCTCGCCGCGCTCGCCGCCAAGACCGGCGGCAATTTCCGCGCCTATCGCAAGTCCGCGCTCGACGCCGTTGCCGACGCCCTGCGCGCCGATCCGCACGCCTACGACGAGACGAAGTATTTTTCCTATTACCGCGAGGCGTTCGGCGCGGTGCTCGGCGGCATGATCGGCGACTACACCGTTTACGAAAAGACCGACGCGGGCTATCGCGCCGTTTCCCGCTACGGACTCAAAGCGTTTTCGCCGATCGCGCGCGGGTTTTCCTATTCCGATTACGACGATTTCGGCGCAGCGCGCTCCTACGGCTATCGGCGCGAGCATCTCGGGCACGATCTGCTCGGGAGCATCGGCACGCCTGTCATCGCCGTGGAATCGGGCTACGTCGAGGCACTCGGCTGGAATGCCTACGGCGGCTGGCGCATCGGCATCCGCTCGTTCGACGGCAAGCGGTATTACTATTACGCGCATTTGCGAAAGGATCATCCCTATGCCGCCGACCTTGCGGAGGGTGACGTCGTGACGGCGGGCGAGGTCATCGGCTATCTCGGCATGACGGGATACAGCCAAAAAGAAAACGTCAACGGCATCGAGGTCCCGCATCTGCATTTCGGCTTACAGCTCATTTTTCACCCCGATCAAAAGGACGGCATGAATCAAATCTGGATCGACTGCTACGCGCTCTGCCGCTTTCTCGCACAAAACAAAAGCGCCGTCTATCGCGACGGCACGGAATGGCGGGCGGTGAATCCGATCGCGGATTTCACCTTGCCGGATTAAAAAAGACAGCCATCGGCTGTCTTTTTTCGTTATTCTCCGTCTTGCGGAGTGAAAAGATTGCGATAGGCGCTCGCGTCGCTTTTCTTTTTCGCTTTCGCGGACGCGACGAGGCACCGCACCACCGTCAGAAGCAATTCAAAAAGTGCAAACACCGCGATCCCGATCAGCGCCGTGCGGTCGTTTTCGATCACGTCTGTGACCGCCACGAACGAAAACGCAAAGGACGCAACGACGAGGAGCGCGCGCAGAATCCGCTTGACGTTCGCCGAGGAAATGAACGCGATTTTTTCGATGAAATCGGCAAGCGCCGTCAGCACTGCGAACAGCATCGACGACCACAGCATCGCGCGGTCAAAATTCTGCTCCGTCGCGATCAGCGCGACGATCCCGAAAAACAGCATCGTGATGAGAAAATAGGTGCCCGTCCGCCCGACAAATGCGCGGAACTCCGTCCAAAGCTTCTTCATAAAGGAAAACGCCTTTCGTTTTTTTCTTAGTATACCACACGCCAAGCCAAAAAGCAACAAAAAAACGGACTTTCCGAAGAAAGCCCGTTTTCTCTGCTTTTTTATTCAGCGGCAACAACGCTGACGCGTTTCTTGTTTGCGCCATAACGCTCAAACTTCACAACGCCGTCAACCTTTGCATAAAGCGTGTCGTCGGAACCGATGCCGACATTGACGCCGGGATGCACGTTCGTGCCTCTCTGACGGACGATGATATTGCCCGCGAGAACGGTCTGACCGTCGGCTTTCTTCACGCCAAGTCTCTGCGCACGGCTATCACGACCGTTTTTCGTGGAGCCGACACCTTTTTTATGAGCAAAAAATTGCAAGCCAAGTCTCAACATTTTGGAATACCTTCCTCTCTTACGTAATGTGGGGATGCGAAAAACGCATCAAACAGATTTTTCTTCTGCCTCGACATCCAGATAGTCACTATACTCTTCCAACATATCCATGAGCTGGTAATAATACCCCTCGATCAGTCCCGAGACGGCATATTGCTTTTCATCCGAGGTGGCGTTTTCAGGGAGTGCCTCGTCCACCGTCACCGTGATATCCGCCGATTCGTCGTCGATCTCGTATTTGACATCGACACCCCAAACGGTTTCGATCGTATTGATGATCAGCATCGTCATCGCCGAAAGCGCGGAACAGACGATGTCTGTACCATACTCGCCATACGCGGCGTGCCCGATCTCGTGAAAGCCGTAGAAAATGTTGTTTCGCTTATAGAATACTACCTTCGTCATAGCAATCAACCGAAGATCTTTTCGATCTGCACCTTGGTATAGGGCTGTCTGTGACCGATCTTCTTCTTTTCGTTCTTTTTGGATTTGTACTTGAGGACCTCGATCTTCTTTCCTTTTCCGTTTTTCAGAACGTTTGCCGTGACGTAAGCACCGTCGACAGTGGGCTTGCCAGCAACGAAGTTTTCACCGGAGACCGCGAGAACTTCGTCAAATTTCACGGATTCGCCTTCGGCAACATCGAGTTTTTCCACGTAGATGATGTCGCCTTCCTGAACCTTATACTGCTTTCCGCCCGTGACAATAATTGCGAACATGGAAAGCACCTCTCTTTCTTTTATGACTCGCTAAATAAGGCAACGCGACGCGTTTTGATAGAGCCTTATAATATGCGGCAATCTATTTTATCATAACCGCGTTCGGTTTGTCAATAGGATTTGCAATTTATTTCCGCTTTTTTTGCAAAAAGAACCGGATTTTTTTACGGCGCGGAAAAGTTTTTCTTTTTTACGGGAAATTCGGAAAAGCCCTTGTTTTTCCGGAAGATGGGTGATATAATAAAATCAGTATATAAAATGGGGGAGAATGGTATTCCTAATGCAAAACTTCTCTTTCCATCATCGAATACAGAAAGGAATCATCGCAATGGCAAACATCAATCACAAGACTACCGCCGAGTTGCGTGAGGACCTTTTGAACGGGCAAACCGCGGAAGCGGCGGCGCTCGCCAAAGAGGGAAAACTCACCGCGCGGCAGAGAATGGCGCTTCTCTTTGACGAAGGAACGTTCGTCGAGGTCGGCGCTTACGTCGGTCGCCGTCGCACGGAGCTGGACTCCGACGCAGACGACAGCTATGAGCCCGTCATCACGGGCTACGGTGCGATCGACGGCGCACTCGTTTACGCGTTCTCGCAGGACTATTCCCGCCTGCACGGCGCGCTCGGCGAGATGCACGCAAAAAAGATCACAAACATCATCGAAATGGCGGAACGCTCCGAAGCGCCGATCCTCGGCGTTTTCGACAGCGCCGGTGCTAAAATTCTCGAGGGCGTGGACGCGCTCGCGGGCTATGGCGCGATCATGCGCGCGCTCGACGCGGTGTGCGTTCCGAAAATCGCCGTCGTCTCCGGCCTCTGCGGCGGCGCATCTGCCGTCATCGCCGAGATGTTCGATCTCGTGATCGCCGCCGACAAAACGGGCAAGCTCTTCACTTCCCCGTCCGGCAAGGTCGCGGAGGGCGTCAGCGCCAATCCGCTGATGGTCGATCTGCACGCGGAAGACGACGCGGCGGCCATGAACGCCGCGCGCACGCTCGTTTCCTATTTCACCGAAACCACGCCTGATACCGACGACGCCAACCGCGCGGTCGCGCTCGACGGCGTTTTCGCAAACGATGAATATGACGTTCACGACGTCATCGCCGACGTCTTTGACCTCGGCTCCTTCACAGAGCTCGGCGGCGCGCACGCCAGCCAGATGGTGACCGGTTTTGCCACGATGAACGGCAGACCCGTCGCTGTCATCGCGAACAATCCCGCCGTCAAGGGCGGAAAGCTCTGCCCCTGCGCCGTGAAGAAGGCATCGAAGCTCCTTCGCATCGCGTTCGCGCAGTCGATGGCAGTCATCACGCTCGTGGACACGCTCGGCATCGCCGACAAGCCCGAAGCCGAGGAAAAGGGCTTCGCCGCTTCCCTCGCTTCTCTCGCCACGGGCTATGCCCGCGTCGGCGCCGGTGCCGTCACCGTCACGCTCGGCAAATCGTTCGGCACCGCCTACACCGTCATGGGCTCGAAAGCCCTGACCGGCGGCATCGCGCTCGCGCTTGATCGCGCGCAGATCGCCGCGATGGCACCCGAATCCGCCGTCGAATTTCTCGGCGATGTCAAGGACGAATCCCGCCACGCGGAGATCGCCGCAGATTGGGCGGAAAAATTCGCATCTCCCCTGCAAGCCGCCAAGAGCGGTCACATTGACGACATCATCGCCACGGCGGAACTCCGTCAGCGCATCGGCGCGGCGCTCGAAATGCTCGCCTGCTGAGGAGGGACCGTATGGATATCTTCAATATTACAGATGCCAGCACAATGGGCGATCGCCTGCTTCTCGGCGCAACCACGCTCCTGCTCGGCATGGTCGTCGTGTTTTCGATTCTCGCGCTCATTTTCTTCACGGTAAAGCTGCTTCAGCTCCTCTTCCATAAGAAAAGCACGGCAAAAACACCCGCCGCAGTGCCCGCGCCCGCTCCGGCGCCCGCCCCTGTCGAGACCACCGCACCGGCATCAAACACGCCGGACGGAACCGTGCTCGCCGTCATCGTTGCCGCCGTCGCGGCGGTCACGGGAGAAGCCCCGAGCTCCTTCCGCGTCGTATCATTCAAGAAAAAATAAGTTTCGGAGGATATTATCATGAATAAAATCGAAAGACTGATTGTCACCGTTTCCGGCGTCGTTTACGACGTCACCGTCGAAAGAGTGGACGGCACCACGCCCGTCACGACCGCCGCTCCTGTCGCCGCACCCGCTCCCAAGGCAGCTCCCGCTCCGGCGGCCGCTCCCGCAGCTCCCGCAGCCGCTCCCTCCGGCGCGAAGATCTCCGTCTCCGCTCCGATGCCCGGCACCATTCTCTCCGTCAACGTCAAGGTCGGCGACAAGGTCGAAAAGGGCGCCGTCCTCTGCATCCTCGAAGCCATGAAGATGGAAAATGAGATCATGGCTCCCGAAGCGGGCACCGTCGTCGCCGTCAACGCGACGAAGGGCTCGACCGTCACCGCGGGCGATCTGCTCGTCGCGCTCGCATGAGCCAACCCGATCGGAAACGGTGGTGACAGATTTTGCTTGATATTTTCAGCAACTTATGGGAATCGACCGGCGTAAAAACCCTGATCAGCGATCCTGTCATGCTGGTCAAGACGCTCATTATGTATGTGATCGTCGGCGTTCTCGTTTATTTGGCTATCGTCAAGGGCTATGAGCCGCTCCTGCTCCTCCCGATCGCCGTCGGTATGTTGATCGCCAACCTGCCCGGCGCGGAGCTGTTCCACATGAGCTGGTTCATCGACGGCGTGCCCACCGCAAGCGGTGAGCTCTCGTCGAAGCTCTCCGATATCGTCGTCTACGCCCTCGGCAACGGCGGGCTCGTGGACATTCTCTATCTGGGCGTCAAGCTCGGTATTTATCCCTCGCTGATCTTCCTCGGCGTCGGCGCGATGACGGACTTCGGTCCGCTGATCGCCAACCCGAAGAGCTTATTCATGGGCGCGGGCGCTCAGCTCGGCGTTTTCGTCGCGTTCTTCGGTGCACTTGTCCTCGGCTTCACGGCGGAAGAAGCCGCCGCGATCGGCATTATCGGCGGCGCGGACGGCCCGACCGCGATCTACGTGACCAAAACGCTTGCCCCGCATCTGCTCGGCGCGATCGCAATCGCCGCATATTCGTATATGGCGCTGATCCCGATGATCCAGCCGCCGCTTATGAAGCTTTTGACGACGAAAAAGGAGCGCACCATTCGCATGGAACAGCTCCGTCCCGTCTCCAAACTCGAAAAAGTGGTCTTCCCGCTCGCGGTCTTTTTGATCGTCGCGCTGGTCGTCCCCTCTGCCGCTCCGCTGATTGGATTTTTGATGTTCGGTAATATTCTGAACGTCTCCGGCGTGACGGATCGTCTTTCCAAAACGGCGCAAAATGAGCTGATGAACATCGTCACGATCTTCCTCGGCGTCTCCGTCGGCGCGACCGCAAGCGCGGAAGCGTTCCTCTCGCTCGATACGCTGAAAATCATCGCGCTCGGACTCGTGGCATTCGGCATCTCGACCGTCGGCGGTCTGCTCACCGGCAAGCTGATGTGCAAGCTCTCCGGCGGCAAGATCAACCCGCTGATCGGCTCTGCCGGCGTTTCCGCCGTTCCGATGGCGGCACGTGTTTCGCAGAAGGTCGGTCAGAGCGAGGACCCCGGCAACTTCCTTTTGATGCACGCAATGGGACCGAACGTCGCGGGCGTGATCGGCTCCGCGGTCGCCGCGGGCGTTTTCCTGGCGATGTTCGCCTAATTTGATAGGAATGAGGTTTTACTATGGCAAAAGTGAAAATTTGTGAAACCGTCCTGCGCGACTCGCATCAGTCTTTGATCGCGACGCGCATGAAGACGGAGGAAATGCTTCCGATTCTGGAAGAAATGGATAAAGTCGGCTATTATTCGCTCGAAGCATGGGGCGGCGCGACGTTCGATTCCTGCCTGCGCTTCCTCGACGAGGATCCGTGGGACCGTCTGCGTCAGATCCGCGACAAGGTGAAAAACACCAAGCTCCAAATGCTGTTTCGCGGACAGAACATCCTCGGCTATCGCCACTATTCCGATGACGTCGTCGAATATTTCGTGCAGAAATCCATCGCGAACGGCATCGACATCATCCGCATTTTCGACGCGCTCAACGACGCGCGCAATCTGAAAACCGCGATCAACGCCACGATCAAAGAGGGCGGCCACGTGCAGGCGGCGATCAGCTATACGACGAGCCCCGTCCACACGAACGAGAGCTTCGCGGCTTACGCCAAACAGCTCGAAGAGATGGGCGCCAACTCCATCTGCATCAAGGATATGGCGGGACTGCTCAAGCCCTACGACGCTTACGAGCTGGTCAAGCTACTCAAAGAAACCGTGAAGATCCCGATCCAGCTCCACACGCACTACACGAGCGGTCTCGCTTCCATGACGCTGCTCAAAGCGATCGAAGCGGGCGTAGACGTCGTGGACACCGCGATCTCCCCCTTCGCCATGGGCACGAGCCAGCCGCCGACAGAATCGCTCGTCGCGACGCTCGCCGGCACCGAATACGACACGGGACTTGATCTCGGTCAGCTCGACAAAATCTGCAAATACTTCACGCCTCTGCGTGAGAAATATCTCGCGTCCGGTCAGCTCGATCCGAAGGTGCTGAAGGTCAACGTCAACGCCCTGCTCTATCAGGTGCCGGGCGGGATGCTTTCCAACTTGATTTCTCAGCTCAAACAGGCGGGAAAATCCGAAAAACTCAGCGAGGTGCTGGAAGAAGTGCCGCGCGTCCGTGCGGACGCGGGCTATCCGCCGCTCGTCACGCCGTCGTCTCAGATCGTCGGCACGCAGGCGGTCTTCAACGTCATCGGCGGCGAACGCTACAAGATGGTGACGAAGGAATTCAAGGGTCTCGTCCGCGGCGAATACGGCAAAACGCCCGTCGCGATCGACGAGGCGTTCCGCAAAAAGATCATCGGCGACGAAACGCCGATCACCGAGCGTCCGGCGGACGCGCTCGCACCCGAGCTCGACCGTCTGCGCGAGGAAGTCAAGCCCTACGCGATCCAGGAAGAAGATGTGCTTTCCTACGCGCTCTTTGAGCAGGTCGCGCTGAAATTCTTTGAAAAGAGAAACGCGAAACGCTACGGGCTCGACGCCGAGCACGCGGATTTCGAGAACAAAATCCACACCGTATAAGGAGAACTGAACGAAGCCACATGACCGCCCAATCCGAGATTTTATTTGACACCGCTGCGTTTCCGGTCATCAAAACCGATCGCACGGGGATCGTCCGCTATAAAAATCCCGCCGCGGCACGGGCTCTGCCGATGCTTCGGCGCGGTGCGTCCCCTGCGCGTCATCTCTACGGCGGCGCGCTTTCCGCGGGCGTGCTGTATCTGCTCGGCGAGACCGCCTATCCGCGCGCGATCGCGCTCCCGTGGGAGAACGGACTGCATTGCCTCTTTCTCTCCTGTCTGCAATACGCAAATGGCGAGGAGACGGCACAGGCGCTTTTCCGCCGATATGAAGATCGCCCGCAGGAGCTGATGACGGATTTTCTTCGTCTTCGCGCGGCGGTCGTGCAGACCGACGGCAAATTGCCGCTCGCGCGGACGGATGCCGATCTCATCGCGCTCCTCGGAAACGAGGACGTCTGCGCCGACACGCAAGTCGTCGAACCCTATGCGCTTTTCGCCCGTCTTTCAACGCGCCTGAGCGGTGCGCTTCGCGGGATCGGATTCCGCGTCCGTCTCGAAGCGGACGAATCGCTGAAAGCGCTTTCGCCCGTGCGGCTCGACGTTTCCGGCTTTCTTTACCGATGCGGTCGGCTGCTCTACGCGATGATGAAGCTCTCGAAAACGGGCATCATCGACGGAAAAGCGATCCGCGATGAACAGTCGGGCGCGCCGATGCTTCTGCTTTCCACGCGCACGACGCTCTCCCATCGAAACGCAGAAACCGAAGACGCGTTTTCGCTCCTCTCCGCCCTGCTTCCCGAATGTGCCGTCGAATTTGCGATGCTTCGCTCGATTTCCGACGAGCCGGACGCGATGCGGCTTTCCGTCAACGAATACGGCAAGACGACGCTTTCTTATCGACTCCGCGCCGCCGCTCCGAGCGAGCTTTCGGTGCGCGCCGTGGACGTCGAAACGGCAGTTCCGGACGCGCTTTTGCGCATGGTTTTGCGTTCACTCCGCACTTCCCTTACCGCATAAAATCTTGCATCAAAAAACGGCTTGCCATCGGCAAGCCGTTTTTATGTTATCGGAGCGAGACCACGCGGTCGCGCTCATAGAATTTGGAAAAACAGTCATTTTCGGTGATCGGACGGTCGTTAAACAGCTCGCTGACCGTCACGAACGAATATCCCTCCGCGCTCAGCGCGTCCAGCACGCCGCGAAGCACCGCGGGTGTGATTTCCTTGATATCGTGCATCAGAACGATGCCGCCGTTTTTCGCCTCGGACAGCGCCAGCGCGATCGTTTTTTCGATCGCCTCCTCGCGACTCATCTCGCCCGATTTCCATTTGGAATTGAACTCCCAATCGCGGGTATCGTCGCTCCAAAGGATCGCGCGCATCCGGATGCCGCCGTCGTAAAGCGTCTGCAAAACGTCGATCGAAAGGTTGCCGCCCGGTGGACGCAGAAGCGTCGGCATTTGCTCACAACCGGAATACCGGCGGATCTTTTCGTTTGTATCGTTGATCTCGCGGAGAAGTTCGTCCGTGGAAAGCGCCGTCAGATTCGTATGCGATTCGGAATGATTGCCGATCTCACATCCGAGCGCCACCATGCGGTGAAGCGAGATGACTTTGCTCTCGCTGAGATTCGAACCGAGGACGAAAAATGTCGCCCGCGCTTCATATTCTTCGAGCAAATCAAGGATCTGCGGCGTGATCGAGACGCTCGGTCCGTCATCAAAGGTCAGCGCGATCATTTTGTCGGACGGCGTGAACGGCGGGCGCGTCGCCTGCGTTTCCGTCGCCGCGGTCGAATGTCCCGGCACCGTGGCGGGCGGATAGGTCGTTTCTTCCGTCGTGTTCTCCGCGCTCGTCGTGAATTCGGAAGCCGTCGTTTCCGTCGGCGTTGATGCGACAGGCGGCGTTTCTCCGCACGAGAGAACGCCCGCCGCGCAGAGCGTCAGCACGGCGATCATGGAAAATAGGATCAAAATTCGTTTTGCGTTCAAAATGACACCTCTCAGATGCGTTCCGCCAGCACCTCGCGGTAATGGCGATAGAACTCCTCGTAGCGGCCTTCGTCGAGCGCGTCGCGGATCTTTTGCATCAATTCGTTATAAAAATACAGGTTATGAAGCACGGCGAGACGCATTCCGAGCATCTCGTCGGCTTTCAGCAAATGGCGGATATACGCGCGCGAATAATGCTCACACGCGGGGCAATGACAGTCGGGATCGATCGGGAGCGGATCGCGCAGATATTTATTGTTGTTCAGATTCAGCGTGCCTTTCCACGTGAAAATATACCCGTGGCGCGCGTTGCGCGACGGCATCACGCAGTCGAAGAAATCGACGCCGCGATAGACCGCTTCGAGGATGTTCACCGGCGTGCCGACGCCCATCAGATAGCGCGGTTTATTCTTCGGCATAAACGGCTCGACCTGCTCGATGATGTGATACATCACCTCGGTCTCCTCGCCGACGGCAAGCCCGCCGATCGCGTAGCCGTCGAGCCCGAATTCCGCGATGCGCTTCATATGGTCGATGCGGAGGTCGTCGTAGGTGCCGCCCTGCCCGATGCCGAAGAGCATCTGATGCTTGTTGATCGTTTCGGGGAGCGAATTGAGACGCGCCATTTCCGCCTGACAGCGGAGAAGCCAGCGCGTCGTCCGATCGACCGAGTTTTTGACGTAATCATAAGGCGCGGGATTTTCGATGCACTCATCGAACGCCATCGCGATCGTGGACGCGATGTGCGATTGAATCTGCATACTTTCTTCCGGTCCCATGAAAATCTTTTTGCCGTCGATATGCGACGCGAACTGCACGCCCTCTTCCGTGATCTTGCGGAGTTGCGCGAGCGAGAAGACCTGGAAGCCGCCGCTATCCGTCAGCACGGGGCGGTCCCAGTTGAAAAATTTGTGGATGCCGCCCATATCGTAGATCACGTCGTCGCCCGGCCGCACGTGCAGATGATATGTATTCGAGAGTTCGATCTGGCATCCGATTTGATAAAGGTCCTGCGTCGAAACGCCGCCCTTGATCGCGGCGGACGTGCCGACGTTCATGAAAACCGGCGTTTGCACCGTGCCGTGCACCGTTTCAAACGTGCCGCGGCGCGCGTGCCCTTCTTCTTTGAGTAAAGTGAACATGATGTTTCTTCTTTCTATGGTTTACGTTCTGCCGAAACGCGCTTCGAGCTCCTTTTTCGTGATCTCGAACGCCACGGGGCGCCCGTGCGGGCAGAATTTGATGCAGTCGTAGCGAAGCAGATTGTCGCAGATCCAGCGCAGATGCGCCTCGTCGTAGACGCGCCCTGCCTTGACCGACGCTTTGCACGCGCTCTGATAAAGGGCGTGCTCGAAATAGTCGCGGCGATGCACGTCGATGGATTCGCCGTATTCCATCGTGCGCGTGAGCAGCTCGGCGAAAAGCGTTTTCGCCTCGGCGGGCGTAAAATCCTGCGGCATTCCCGTGAACTTCACTTCTTTTTCGCCGACGGTGAATTCAAAGCCGACGGCGGAAAGCTCCTTTTGATAGTCCCGCGCGGTCTGCGCTTCCTCCACGGTCAGCGCGAGCGTATCCGGCACGAGCAGAAGCTGAACAGACGGCGACGATGCCGTCATATTTGCGCGCAGACGCTCGAAATTGATGCGCTCGTGCGCCGCGTGCTTGTCGATCAGAATCAGCCGGTCGCCCGTTTCGATCAGCAAGTAGCCGGCGAACGCCTCGCCGATCAGCCGATAGGGCGGCACGTCGTGTGTCGCGACACCCGCAATCTTCGCGTCGGTATTTTCGGGGATCGAAATGGGTTCTCTTTTCGGAAGCGGTGGCTCCACAGGCGGAATCTCCACGGTTTTGACCGCGCCGCCGTAAAGCCGTTCGCGCATCGAAAAATCGGAAAAGCTCGTTTCCGCGATGACGCGGGGACTCGTCACGGGGCGCGACGCCGAAAGCGGCGGCACGTCCACGGGGATGTCGTCCTCGGGGATCGGCGCGGGCGTTTTTTCCGCGCGGGAGAACAGTTCCGCCTCCGCGCCCTTCTCCGCCGCTTTGGCAAACAGCTCGTCGAGCGCCGTTTGCTTCGGCGCGGGCTCGGATTCCGACATCGCGGGCTTCTTTTCGCTCGGCAAAAACGTCGGGCGGGCGATCCCGCCCGCGAGCGTGCCACGCACCGCGGAATAGACCGCGTCGAACACCGCTTTTTCATTTGAAAATTTGACTTCCATCTTCGCGGGATGGATATTGACGTCCACGAGCGCCGTCGGAAGCGTGAGATTCAGCACACACGACGGGAATTTATCGGACGGAATATACGAGCGAAATGCCGCTTCCAGTGCCGAGGAGAGCGTTTTGGAACGCACGCAACGGCGGTTGATATAAAACTGTTGCATCGCGCGGTTGCCGCGCGCCTGCTCCGGCGCCGTCACGTATCCGCTGACACCGATCGCGCCGATGCCGTTGATCTCGATGAGGTTCGCGGCGAACGCGCCGCCGTAGACGGAATAGATCGCGTTTTTGAGATTGCCGTCGCCCGCCGTCGCAAATTTCAGATTGCCGTCCGCGATCAGACGAAACGCGATCTCGGGATGGCTGAGCGCGAGCTTTTCCATCGTCTGCGCGACCGTCGCACCCTCGGAGACGTCGGATTTGAGAAATTTGAGACGCGCCGGCGTCGTGGCAAACAGTTTTTCGCAGATGACCGTCGTGCCGTCGGGACAACCCGTGGCTTCGACCGCGTTCACCGTGCCATAAGCGCCCGAAAGAAGCGTGCCCGCCTCGGTATTCGGCTGTTTGGTCATGATCCGGAATTCCGTGACGGCGGTGATCGCCGCGAGCGCTTCGCCGCGGAAGCCGAGCGTCAGAATGGCGTTCAGGTCTTCGGCGCTTTGAATCTTGCTCGTCGCATGGCGGCGCACCGCCAGCACCGCGTCCTCGGCGCTCATGCCGCATCCGTTATCCGTCACACGGAAAAACGCGACGCCTCCCTTTTGGATCTCCACCGTGATCGACGTCGCACCGGCGTCGATCGCGTTTTCGGTCAATTCCTTAATGGCGGAGGCGGGGCGTTCCACCACTTCACCGGCAGCGATCAGGTTCGCCACCGAAAGATCGAGAATGTGAATTTGTCCCATATGTTTCCTTTCGGATGAATTTATCCGTTTTCGAGCATCTTTTTCAGTTCAAAAATGAGATTGAGCGCTTCGAGCGGCGTCAGCGTATTGAGGTCGGTCTTGCGGAGTTTTTCGCATACGTCGCTTTCCGCGAGATTGGCAAAGGAGAACATCGGCAGTTCCGGCTCCGCCGTCTTGGCTTTCGGTGCCGCGCTTCCCTTGGCGGGCATCGCGGACGGCTCCGCGCCCTCGGTGCTTTCGACAAGCGTCAGAATCTCGCGGGCGCGCTTGATGACCTCTTTCGGCACGCCGGCAAGCTGTGCCACCTCGATGCCGTAGCTGTCATCCGCCGCGCCGCGCACGATCTTGCGCAAAAACGTGATGCTGTCGCCCTTTTTCTTCGCCGCGATATTATAATTCACGACGCCCTCGAATTCGTTTTCGAGCGTCGTCAGCTCATGATAGTGCGTGGCAAACAGCGTTTTCGCGCCGATCTTTTTGCCGAGCGTGTATTCCGCGACGGCGCGTGCGATGCTCATGCCATCAAACGTCGAGGTGCCGCGTCCGATCTCGTCGTAGATGATAAGACTCGATTTCGTCGCGTTGTCGAGGATATACGCCACCTCGCTCATTTCGAGCATAAACGTGGACTGCCCCATCGCGAGGTCGTCCGACGCGCCGACGCGCGTGAAAATTTTATCAATGACGGAAAGCCGTGCTTCCCGCGCGGGCACAAACGAGCCGATCTGCGCCATGACGCAGATGAGCGCGACCTGCCGCATATAGGTCGATTTGCCCGCCATATTCGGGCCGGTAATCAGCATGAAGCGGTTTGCCTTGCAATCGAGCGCCGTGTCGTTCGGCACGAAATAGGTATCGCGCGCGAACGCTTCGACGACAGGATGGCGCCCGTCTTTGATCTCGATCTCGTCTCCATAGCCGATCTCGGGGCGGCAATAGCCGTTCCGTGCCGCCACCTCGGCGAGCGAGCAATAGACGTCGAGCTTGGCAAGCAGAAATGCCGTCTTTTGCACGCGATGGACGTTCTCCGCCACGCGCATCCGGATATCACAGAAAATCTGATATTCCAGCGCCACGCGCTTTTCGCCTGCGCTCAATACCTGCGACTCCATATCTTTGAGCTCTTCGGTGATATAGCGCTCGCCGCCGACCAGCGTCTGCTTGCGGATATAGCGCTCCGGCACCTCGTTCGCATAGGACTTTGAAACTTCGATATAATAGCCGAACACGCGGTTATAGCCGACTTTGAGCGTTTTGATGCCCGTCGCTTCGCGCTCGGCCTCTTCGATGCGCGCGATCCAGCCCTTGCCGTCGTCGGCAATTTCCACGAGCCGATCGACATCCTCGCTGAATCCGCTTCGGATCAGCCCGCCCTCGCGCACGGAGAACGGCGGATCGTCCACGATCGCCGCGTCGATCAGCGCGCACACGTCGTCCAGCGCGTCGAGCTCGCCCGCGATCGAGCAAAGCTCGTCCGAGCCGAGTCCCGAAAGGATTTCCTTGATGGCAGGAAGTTTTTCCGCGGTCGCCGCCACCGCGCGCAGGTCGCGCGCGTTCGCCGTGCCGTAAACGATGCGGGTGATGAGCCGTTCGAGATCGAGCACGCCCGCGAGCGCGTTCATCAGCTCACCCCGCTCCACCACGTGCGAATAGAGCTCCGCTACCGCCGCCTGCCGACGGTTGGTCGAGAAATTTGCGCAAAAGGCGAGCGCCCGCCGCGGTTTTCGTTTTATCCAGAACCCAAAGGAGCGTGCCTTTTTTCTCCGCGCGGCGCATCGTTTCGCACAATTCGAGATTGCGTCTGGTATTGACGTCCAGTTCGAGATACTGTCCGTTTTCGTAGAAATTCAGCATGCCGAGATTGCCGAGCCGCGTCTTTTGCGTCTCCTCGGCATAGGAAAGAAGCGCGCCCAGCGCCCGTATCGCGGGATGTGCGTCGTCCTCAAACGCACCGGGCAGATCCGAGAAGTGTTCCCGCACCAGCGCCGCCGCGTCCTGCGGCACGAAGCGCGCCGCCGCGCAGGCGTTGATCGTCGCCGAGAGGCGCTCGCGCAAAAACTGCGTCGCCTCGGGCAGTTCGTCCGCGCCGACGTTCAGAACGATCTCGCGCGGCGCATATGCGCCGAGCTCGCCGATCAAACGCGTCATGCGATGCTCACCCGCGAACACGGTTGCGGCGATCTGGCCTGTCGAAATATCGGAAAATGCCGCGCCGATCGCGTCTTCGCAAAGACAGATCGCGCAGATATAGTTATTGCGTTTTTCATCGAGGAGCGACGATTCCGTCAGCGTGCCGGGCGTGATCATGCGGATCACGTCGCGCTTGACGAGCCCTTTGGCAAGCGCCGGGTCTTCGAGCTGCTCGCAAATCGCGACCTTATACCCGCGCGAGACGAGTCTGCCGATATAGCCCTCGACCGCGTGGAACGGCACACCGCACATCGGTGCACGTTCGTCTTCGCCGCAGTCGCGCCCCGTCAGCACGAGATCGAGCTCCGCCGACGCCGTTTTGGCATCGTCGAAGAACATCTCATAGAAGTCCCCGATGCGATACATCAGGATATATTCCCGATATTTATCCTTGACCTCGAAATACTGTTGCATCATCGGCGTCATGGGTTTTCTCCTCGTTTCTTTCAAATGATTATGCTTCGACGATCTCACCTTTCAGCGCAAATGGCTGCGCTTCCGTGATTTTGATCATGCGGAATGTGCCGATGTCCGCTTCCGCCGCGGAAAACAGCACGATTTTATTGCCGCTGTCGCGCCCCGTATAGACCGCGGCATTCGATTTGCTCGGTCCTTCGACGAGCACGCGGCGCACTTTCCCGACGGCGGGCAGGTTTTTGGCGAGTGAAATTTCATTTTGCTGTTCGAGCAGACGCGAGCATCGCTCGCTTTTCGTCTCCTCGGGCACTTGGTTTTCCATCTTGGCGGCGGGCGTTCCGTCACGCTTTGAATAGAGGAACGAATACACTATATCGT
>CALEJO010000008.1 GCA_937898155.1 uncultured Clostridia bacterium
TCGCTCGCATCAGGTCTTTTATTCCAACGTGCGCGGTAACGCGCCCTGCTCGGGGCATACCGAGTGTGACGCGATCATCATGGACGACGCCACGGTCAGCGCGATCCCGCAGATCGAAGCCAACTGCGTGGACGCGGCGCTGATCCACGAGGCGGCGATCGGCAAGATCGCCGGCGAGCAGATCGTGAAGCTGATGACGCTCGGACTCGACGAAAAAGAGGCGGAAGAGCAGATCGTGAGCGGTTTTCTGAAATGAAAAAAACGTGGAATCTTTCGCGCCTCGGCTCGCTGGCGCTGTTCGGCGCCGCGTTTATTTGGGGCACGTCGTTCGTCATTATGAAGGACGTGACGGAGAAGCTTCCGACGAGCATTCTGATCGCCGTCCGTTTCACGCTTGCGTTCCTGTTCCTTTCCGTCTTATTTTTGAAACGCTGGAAAAAGATCGACCGCACCTATCTTTTCCCCGGACTGTTGATCGGCACTCTGATCTTCACCGCCTATATGGTGCAAACCTACGGGCTTGCGCGGACGACGCCGGGAAAAAACGCATTTCTGACGGCGTCCTACTGCATCATGACGCCGTTTTTAATGTGGGCGTTTTCCAAAAAACGCCCCGATCGCTATCATGTGATTTCGGCGCTGATCTGCCTCGCGGGAATGCTCTTCATTTCCGTGAATTTCTCGGAGGAATCGCTCCTTTCGATCGGCATCGGCGATCTTCTGACGCTGGTCTGCGGCTTTTTCTACGCGGCGCATATCGTGGCGATCGCGATGACGGCACAGGACAAAGATCCCGTTCTGATCACGATTTTGCAGTTCGGTGTCGCGGCGATCTTGTCGTGGACGCTGTTCGGCGTGCAGTCGGCGTGCGGCACCGCGCCGATCGACGTGGCGTCCGAAGACGTCGTCTCTCTCGCTCTCACGCTCGGGGAACTTTCGATCATGTGCACGGGCGTGGCGCTTCTGTTCCAGAATTTCGGGCAGAAATACGCGAATCCGTCGAGCGCCGCGATCATTATGACCTTTGAAGCGGTGTTCGGGGCGGCGTTTTCGATCCTGCTCGGCAAGGAGCAGGGCTTCACCGTATTTCGCGCGCTCGGCTTTGCTTTGATGTTCGTAGCGGTGATCCTTTCCGAAACGAAGCTGTCATTTTTGCGGAAGCCGCCGGCGAACGCGGAGCAGAAAAATGAAAATACATAAATCCATCTCAAAAACGTCGGCTTTGCCGGCGTTTTTTTGCGAAAACGCTTGACAATCCGCTGCAAGAAAAGTATAATTAGTTATACAAATTATACGTTGGGGGAAAACCATGTCGGGAAAAAGTCTTTTTATTTCCTCGGCGACGGTCGGCCCGAAAGGGCAGATTGTCATTCCGAAAGAGGTGCGCGCCATGTTTGATATCCGTCCGGGCGATCATTTGGTCGTAATGGCGGATTCCACGCGTGGAATCGCGATCCATAAACAAGACGTCATGGAGAAGCTTGCGGACGCCGTATTTGGCGGCGAGGGAGAGACGGTCCTGCCGAACGAAACGGTATCCGAGCGGACGCATTTTGCCTCGGCGATCCGCTCCGTATGTGAGGAGGAGACGAAATGAACGCGATCGAAACGACGGCGCTGACGAAGCGCTACGGAGAACTGACCGCCGTGGATTCGCTGACGCTTTCCGTCCGTGAGGGCGAGTTGTTCGCGCTTCTCGGCGTGAACGGCGCGGGAAAATCGACGGCGATCAAAATGCTCTCCTGCCTGACGCCGCCCACGGAGGGCGACGCGCTTCTTAACGGGCACAGCATCTTGCACGAGACGCGCGCAGTGAAATCGTGCATCAACGTCTCGCCGCAGGAGACGGCGGTCGCGCCGAATCTTTCGGTGCGCGAAAATCTGGAATTGATCGCGGGACTGCACGGTGCCGACCGAAAAGCGGCGCAGGACGCGGCAAAAACGCTGTCAGATGCAAGAAATGCTTCGGCACTTGACCTGAGTGCCCAGATCCTGGAGGAGCTGCGCCAGCTGGATATGGCAAAGATCCGCTTTGAGGTGGCATTTGCCGAAAAGCCGCTGGACGCAAGCGGCATGGACGATGTGCGCTTCCTTATGTCTGCTAACGTGGGCGAGGAGCTGAA
>CALEJO010000009.1 GCA_937898155.1 uncultured Clostridia bacterium
CGCACCACAGACGCGTTTCTTTTGCCGAGCTTTTCTTTTCGTAAAGAAAAGCGGGAGGCTTGGCGCATCAAATCGATATTTTCCTTGACAGCCCGGCGGTAAGGTGCTACAATTTTAAGAGGAAAGAGAAACCCGAGGCGGCTCACGGAGCCGTGTGATCCGGCGATATTCGCCGAAATCACGGAAAGGTGGATTGTATCATGCTGGAAACCAAAATCATTTCGTCTATGGAAAAATGCTTTTTAGATCAAAAGCCGTCGGATTTTCCCGCGCTGACGAAGCTGAATATGTATCGGAACGAGCGCGCCACGGTGCAGTTTGCGACGTTCGATCCGGAGGAGTCGGATAACTGTTGCCGTCTCGTCGAGGTCAAAGTGTTTGGTGCACTCGCAAAATACGCGACGATGCACACCGTGGAAAATATCGTCAATTATACGCCGTCCTATGCTACGCCCAAGCGCACGAAGGAGCTGGACCCGACGTTTCTGCGCACGGAGCCTGGCCTGTATCCCGACGTGCTTGCCGATCCTATGCATGGCTCCTGTATGCCCTTGATCCATCAGCAGCTCCACACGGCGTTTTTCGATTTCGCGGGGAGCGACCTCGTCGCGGGGACGTATCCGACGGAGATCGCCGTGATGAACGGCGAGGAAAAGCTCGCGTCATCGACGGTGGAGATCACCGTGCTTCCCGCCGATCTGCCGGAGCAGAAAACGCGCGTCACCACTTGGTTTTACGCCGATTGCCTTGCCGACTATTATCATGTCGAGACGTGGTCTGACCGGCATTTTGAACTTTGTGAGAACTATATCCGCCGCGCCGTGGAGAACGGCATCAATATGATTCTGATGCCCGTGTTCACTGTGGCGCTCGATACGCGCGTCGGCGGCGAACGGACGACGACACAGCTTGTCCGCGTGTTCCGAAATCATGGGGAATATTCGTTCGATTTCGCGCTGTGTGACCGATGGATCGCGATGTGCGAGCGTTGCGGTGTCAAGTATTTTGAGATTTCGCACCTGTTCTCACAATGGGGCGCGGAGCACGCGCCGAAGGTGATGGCGACCGTGGACGGGGAATATCGTCGCATTTTCGGCTGGGAGACCGATGCCTCCGGCGAAGAATACGTCGCGTTTCTCGGCGCGTTTTTGCCGGCGTTCACGGCGTATATGGACGCAAAAGGGCTGAAAGACAGAATGTATTTTCATATTTCCGACGAGCCGAACGAAAAGCATCTTGCACAATATAAAAAGAATCGCGAAACGGTCGCGCCGTTCCTCTCCGGCAGAAAACTGCTCGATGCGCTTTCCCATGTGGAATATTACCGTCAGGGACTTTGCGAAATTCCGGTTCCGTCGTCGGCGGTCATCGAGGACTTTATGAAAGAGGACATTGCCGAGCGTTGGGTATATTACTGCTGCACGCCGTGGATCGGTGCCTCCAACCGATTCGTCGCGATGCATCTGTGCCGCACGCGGTCGCTTGGGATGCAAATGTTCAAATACGGGATCGAGGGCTTCCTCAACTGGGGCTATAATTTCTATAACAACCGCTGGTCGATCGACCACGTGAATCCGTTTTTGAATCCGTGCGCGGGATATTGGGGCATTACGGGTGACGCCCACCTGGTGTATCCGTCGCAGGACGGCACGCCGCTGGACTCCCTGCGCCTGCGCGCATTCAAGCAGGGCATGGACGATATCCGCGTCATGGCTCTCGCCGCCTCGTTTTACGGGCACGCCGCGGTCGTTGCCGAGATCGAAAAGATCGTCGGCGAGATCGACTTTGCGCATTGTGTCAACGACGCGAACGTGATGCAGAACATGCGCGACCGACTCGACGAAATGATCGTCGCCAAGCTACGATAAATCGCAGAATGAACAAAAAAAGACTGCCGATGGCAGTCTTTTTTCATGGATTCCAGAACTTGTCGCGGGAGAGCAATTCCCAGTTTGCTTTGAGAATGGAAATCTTTTTTCCTCCGTCGTTTGCGACGGCTTTGTAAATATACCCCTGGTCGAGCATTTGACAAAGGGCTTTGGCGATTTCCACTTTTTCGATCTTGAATTTGTTTGCGATCCGTTCGACGATCTTTTCCGGTGTGGGATCGACGCCGAGCTTGCGATGCACGGTGAGATAATCGAAATTCTGCGCGATGATCTTATAATACGTGTGATAGACTTCCGTATCGGACGGAATCTCATGATACCAGGACGCCGCGGATTTGAGTTGAGCGCTGACGGCGTTGGTAATACCGTAAATGCCGACTTCCTTTTGGCACGAATTGCGAATGAATCGCACCACGGACGAAAAATGTCCGTCCCCCGTGAAAATGATGAATGTGTCGGTTTTGCGGCTGGTCATCGCTTTTTGATAGATATAATCGAGCATGATGAAATCGGTAAAGTCTTTTTTATAGTGCTCGCTGGAATTTTGCGTATTGAAAACGATCGGTGTGACATCACGGATGTTGTCAAGCTCCGAGCGGAGCGCGGGGTTGGAAAAGTCCCCGAATACGGCGATTTCTTCGATCTCAAAGCGCTTCAAAAGCTCATCCCGCCAGCCCTTCATGTCCGGTCGGACCGCGTATTGCTTATCAAGCGAAATGAACCAATGTTCATAGTCCACGAACGCTACGCAGGTCGGCAAGGTGCTTTTTGATTTGAAAAACACGGTTTCACCTCCTTTTCTT
>CALEJO010000010.1 GCA_937898155.1 uncultured Clostridia bacterium
CGGTTGAAAAGATCAGGGAAATATGTTATAATGAACTCGACAAATCAGAATTTGTGTAATAGAAACGGAGGTATAAGTGCTATGCTTTATCATGGTTCAGAATTTGCAAATTTGCCATATATCATGGCGAACGCAAAATCTCATTCTACAGGTAAACAAGTGGCCTATTTCACCAGCGATAGAGTATACGCATTAGTATGTAGCCGCTCAAAACCAAACAGATTTGTCACAATGGGTTATCATGCTGATGACGGAAAACAGCATTATTACGAGCGCTTTCCGAATCAGTTGGAAGAACTTTATAGTGGCTTGACGGGATACTTGTATCTTTTGGAATCAAGCGAAGGATTGGAAAATCTCAGAGACCATTCGTGGGAAAGCTGTGAAAATGTCTGCTTTGATCGGTGTGAACGTGTAGACGATTTATTTCAAGCTATTCTTGAAGAAGAAAAACTTGGGAACGTGGTAATCCATAGGTATCTGGAGATTGATCCTGAAGAACAAAAAATGCACGCGAATTATATAAAAGCACATATGGAAAAATACTCGCCGGAGGAAAAAGAATTTTATTACAAGTATTTTTCTGCTTTATGGGATTGAATCAATAAATCCCTGTTTGTCGAGCTCTTTACCAATCAGAATTTGCAGGAGTAATTATGAGTAAAGTAAAAATAACGGTAGTAAACAGCGAGTGCCGGTGTGGATATTGCAAAGCAGGAGATGAATACATTGTCGAGGATTTATGCCCGCCGATGTGCCATGAGTTATGGAATGAAATTTATCCGATGGTGTATGCCCTGTTAAATGGAGCGTCTTTGGATTACGGAAACAAACGCGCAAAATGCTTTGATGCGAAATGTCCCGATGAAGGAAGGGTCTGCGTTCACGCCGAAGTCATGGAAGAAACGGAAGGGATATGACAAAAACAGACAGGAATTTGCGGAGATAAAAGGCTTTTTTGAGTCCGCCGAATCTCGGTTTGTTGAGGACACCGCGCGGACTTTCGCGTGTTCTGATCCATAAATGATCCCGCTCTTGCCGTAATCGAATTTTTCATATTTCAGAGGAGTTTCTCATGCTACAAACCGTCATATTTGATTTGGATGGGACGTTGCTCGATACCGTCGAGGACCTCGCCGATTCGCTGAACGCGACGCTTTCGTCGTTCGGCTTTCCGACGCGCCCGACCGAATGGGTGCGTGCGACCGTCGGAAACGGACTTGCCAACCTTGTGCGGCGCGCCGTGCCGGAGACGGCTTCGGACGAAACGTGCGCTTTACTTCTTGCGGAATTCAAGCGGTATTACGCGAGCCACGCGGAGATCAAAACGAAGCCCTACGCAGGGATTCCGGCGCTTTTGCGCGAGCTGAACGAACGGGGAATCCGCGTCGGCGTCGTTTCCAATAAGATGGACGCGATCACGAAGCCGCTTTGCGCACATCTTTTGGGCGGGCTCACGGATGCTGTGCTCGGCGAAACGCCGATGTATCCGCGAAAGCCCGATCCCGCCTCGACGCTTGCGCTGATGAACTTGCTCGGCGGGACGGCGGAAACCACCGTTTACGTCGGCGATTCCGAGGTCGATATTTTGACGGCGAACCATGCGGGGCTTCGATATATTTGCGTGACGTGGGGCTTCCGCACAAGTGAGACGCTTGTCGCCGCCGGCGCCAAGCAACTGGCGGACTCGGTCGCGGAGCTGCGGGATTTGCTCTTTTGATCCCTCTTTTTCGGAAAAAACGAGGTAAATTTCCGAAAAGATATTTACAAAAGCCCGTATATAGGTTAATATATAAAGTGAAAACGAATATTTTTTTATCGGGAGGACTGCAAGGAATGAAAAAGCCACTTTATCACAGAGTTCTGATCAAGCTTTCTGGGGAGGCGCTCTCCGCCGGAGCGGACGGAATTCTGAACTATGCGTTTTTGGAGGAAGTCGGCGGC
>CALEJO010000011.1 GCA_937898155.1 uncultured Clostridia bacterium
GATAGACGTTCAGCGCGCACCCGCGCGCGATAAAGGTTTTGTCTTCGGTTTTCGTCAGCGGCACAAAGGAGAACGCGCCCTCGGCAAGCGTCACGTCGTTCTCCCACGCGCCCAGCGACGGCGAAAGATTCATCACCTCGCAAAACGTCCGCTGGAAGGTGAATCTAAACATTTTCGGTTCATGCTCCGTCATTTCGCGGCAACAAAATCCCGTCTTGCCCGTCACGGCGACGACCTTGCCGTCGCAGATCAGCTCCGCGCAGAGAAATGACGGCTGATCGAGATGATAAAAGGAGTTGGCGTTATAGCCCGCGACGTCGATCGTCAAAACGCGCGCCCCCGCGGGAAGCGGAAGCTCGTCCACACGATAAAAGCCGTGCGCGGCGCGCGCGGGACCGAACGCGAGAAATTCGCCGTCCGTTTTGACGTTGTAGGCGGACGAGCCGGTGACGCGGAGCGTCGCGCTTTCGCACGCGGGAACGACCGCGCGGAACGAGAGCCACAGGTTCATTTCGCGCTCGCGCCCCTCCGCCCACACCGGGACGGCTTGCTCAAATTCGGCATAAGTCGGTTGATACTTCATAAAAAAACCTCCGGGATTGCTTTCCGCCCGTTTGGCGGCGTTTGCTCTCTTTCATTGTATCACAAATTCAAAATTTGTAAATAAAAATATATTTTTTTGCATAAAAGATCGCGTTTTGCCGGAAAACACGCAAAAAACCATTGAATTTATGATAAGTTAATGATATAATATTACGCAGAGTGGAGTAATCTGCTCAAATGGAACGGTGCGGTATCCTAGTGAAAGCACATGGCTCCGAAGACGGGCCTAAAAATCCGTTAAAGGGCATATCGATGAAGCTTCTTGTAGCTGCTTTTTACGCCCAGTTTAGGGTGGCTGCTGGAAGAATAGGACTGCGGGCAACCCGTAATGGCATATGGATCATGTCCCGCTTTCTTTTGAGGCTTCCCTATGTGGTGAAAACAGCGGATCTTCGATCCCACGTTTGGACTACGTTCAGAAGATTAAACCTATCGCTTGGTGCATTTTTGACGCTGTGGATAGCGTAGCCTGCCTTGCGTGATGACGGCGAATAGCGGAACAAACTCGGTTTCCCCGGCCAGGGAAATCGCGTTATTGCCGCTTGAAACCGGCGTTGCAAAAGAGGCTAGGACCATGGTCACTTTTTGGAGGAAATCTCCTAGGCCGTTCGCAAGAGACGGAAACAGGATTGCAGTGCGAGCTCAACGGCAATCAACCCCCGGGAGCGGCAACGTCCCGGCGCATCGGATAATGGGAAACCGCCCGTTAGGCAACGATGGGGTCCCGATGCGGGGAAATCCTGCTTGACCTTATGTCGCAAAGTTTACTGTTTCCGTCACCGTCCCGTTTTACTTTATTTTTTTGGAGGATCCCACCGTGGACAATGTTCCCCGACCGACAAACGAATCCGAAACTCCCGTCAAGACGGAGAAGCCCGAACGCAAAAAACATCCGAAAGGAAAGAAGAAAAAGAACTTCTTTTCTCTCGTGGCATGGAAATGGGTGATCACCGTCTTTCTCTCTTCCCTCGCGATCTCGATCGTGCTTTCCGTGCTTTCGTCCGAGATCGTGGACTATCTGAGCGTTTTGCTCTCGCTGATCGTGCTGTTCGTCTTTATCGCGATCGGCGTTCTCTTTGATATCATCGGGCTCGCGGTCTCGACCGCCGATCCCGCTCCGTTCCATTCGATGGCGTCCCGCAAGGTCAAGGCGGGCAAGGTTGCCGTGCGTCTCATTCAAAGCGCCGAACAGGTTTCAAGCTTCTGCAACGATGTCATCGGCGATATCTGCGGTGTCGTCTCCGGCTCCACGGCGGCGGCGATCGCGATCAAGATCGCCACGGGCACAAACGAACTTCTTTGGTTGAATCTGCTCATCTGCGGCACCGTATCCGCGCTGACCGTCGGACTGAAAGCGATCGGCAAGGCGGCCGGCTTCCATTACAGTCGCTCGATCATCACGGCAGTCGCGACCGTCCTCGGCGTTTTCACCGTTGATAAAAAGCCGACAAAGAAAAAAGCCGCAAAAAAATAAGCCAAAGGGAAAGGAACACCATGCGCGCTGATCTCTACTTATACCGGCTCGGGCTCGCCCGCAGCCGCAGCCATGCCGCGGAGCTGATCCGCGCGGGCGTCTTTTGCGGCAATAAGCGCATTGCCAAACCGGCGGAAGAGATCGCGGACGACACGCCTGCGTCTCTCATTCGCATCGAATCCCCGTCACGCTACGTAAGCCGCGGCGGTGTCAAGCTCGAAGGAGCGCTTTCGCGCTTCTCCCTTGACGTGACGGACAAAATCGCGCTTGACCTCGGCGCCTCCACGGGTGGCTTCACAGATTGTCTGCTCCGTCACGGGGCGAAAAAAGTCTTTGCCGTCGATGTCGGGCACGGGCAACTCGATCCCTCGCTCGTCGCCGATCCGCGCGTCGTTTCCATGGAGGGCGTCAATGCCCGCACGCTGACGCCGGAGCCGTGCGACCTCGCCGTTTCCGATCTCTCGTTCATTTCCCAATCGCTAATCTATCCCGTTCTTTCGCCGATCGTGCGCCGCGGCGGGCTCTTCGTCAGCTTGATCAAACCGCAGTTTGAGGCGGGACGTGACCGCGTCGGCAGCGGCGGCATCGTCCGCGACCGTAAGGTGCACGAGGACGTGATCCACTCGCTTTTCGCACTCGCGCCACGCTCCGAACTCTATCCCATCGCGCTCGCGCCGTCCCCGATCACGGGTGGCGACGGCAACCGCGAATATTTGGCTCTCTTTTCCGTCGGCGAGCCAAAGACCGCCGCGATCGACATTTCTGCCGTCGTGCACGACGAAAACTGACTCTCACGAAAGGACATTTCCCTATGATAACTCCCCACACCGCCGCGATCGTCACGAAACTCTCCTGCGACGAAGATTTCGCCTACACCAAAGAAGTCGTCCGCACGCTTGCGGACTGTGACATCACGCCCCTGCTCAATCAAAACATGAAATATCGGCTTGGCGAGCTTCGCGACCTCGTCCGGCTCTATTATAACGAACACGATATGATTGCGGACGCGGATATGCTGATCGTTCTCGGCGGCGACGGCATGATACTCGATTACGGTGTCCGCGCCGCGGAGGCGGAGAAGCCCGTCCTCGGCGTCAATCTCGGGCATCTCGGCTTTCTGACCGCGATCGAACGCACCGAGATCGCGCGGCTCTCCGCGCTCGCCATCGGCGATTACCGCATCGAGGAGCGCATGATGCTCGACCTCGACGTGCAATCGCATAGCACGTCGTTTCACCAATGCGTGCTGAACGACGTCGTCATCGCGAGCGGCGTCTGCGCGCGGATGGTGACGCTTTCGATTTTCCTCGGCGACGGCAAGCAGATCGGATGCCGCGCGGATGGCTTGATCGTCTCCACGCCGACCGGCTCGACCGCGTATTCGCTGTCGGCAGGCGGTCCCATTGTCGAGCCGACGGCGGAGCTGATGACGCTGACGCCGATTTGCCCGCACACGCTTCTCCGCTCGCCGCTCGTGCTTTCTCCCGATAAAATCATCACAGTCAGCGGCGAAACCAACGCCGAAAGCCGCGATCTCCGCGTCAGCGCGGACGGCGGAAACGCCATTACCGTCCCGCCCGACGCGCAAATTCAAATTTGCCGCTCCGATCGCAAGGCGCAGATCATAAAACTCGGCGGCAACCGCTTTTATGAAATTGTGGAATCCAAGCTCAACCGATAAAACCGCGAAAGGAGACCTCCCCCCATGAAAAATTCTCGTCACGCCCGTATTTTGGAGATCATCGCCGACAACGTTATCGAGACACAGGACGATCTGATGGAAAAACTGCGCGAAAGCGGATATCCCGTCACGCAGGCGACCGTTTCCCGCGACATCAAGCAGCTCGGGCTCATCAAAACCGCCACCAAATCCGGAAACTATCAATATACCGTCGCCAAGACGGAGGGTTCCTCCAATCTGAAAGTCATCATGCACGAAACCATCGTCAGCGTGCAAAGCGCCGGCAATATCGTCGTCGTCAAGACCTATGCCGGTATGGCGAATGCCGCCGCCGCGGTGATTGATTCCGCCGCGGGCGATCAAATCGTCGGCAGCATCGCCGGCGACGATACCGTATTCATCGTCGTGCCGGACGAAAAAAGCGCGGCGGATGTCGTCGAACACATCAAAGACAACCTCTGATTTTTAGGCAAAGGACGGATGCTCTGTGTTAAAAGAACTATCGATCCGAAATATCGCCATCATCAAAGAAGAACGCCTTGCCCCGGGCGCCGCGCTGACGGTGCTGTCGGGAGAAACGGGCGCCGGTAAGTCGATCATCATCGGCGCCGTCGGGCTGATCATGGGCGAGCGCGCCAGCCGCGAGCTGATCCGCGGCGGCGAGAGCAAAGCGAGCGTTTCCGCGCTCTTTGATCCGATCTCACCGGAGACCGCCGCGTTTGCCGAAACGCTCGGTATTCCCGCGGAGGGCGGACTTCTCTTCCAGCGCGACATCACCGCGGAGGGCGGCTCCGTCGCCCGTATCAACGGGCGCACCGTGCCCGTTTCGCTGATGCGCGAGCTGGCATCGAGACTCATCAATATTCACGGTCAGCACGCTTCTCAAATTCTGCTCGACGAGGAAAGCCACATCGGTTTTCTCGACGCGTTCGCGGAAGCCGAGCAGGAAAAGGCGGACTATCGCGCGCTTTATGACGAAGCCGCCGAGACGCGCCGCCGTCTCGCCGAGCTGACGCACGACGCGCAGGAAAAGGCGCGCCTGATCGAGATGCTCCGCTATCAGATCGCGGACATCGACGCGGTCAAGCCGCAGGACGGCGAGGAAGAATTGCTCAAAGCCAAGCGAGTCAAACTGCAAAACGCCGAAAAACTCGCCAAATACGCCAAATTCATCGTCCGCGCGCTTTATCAGAACGACAAGGGCGCGTCCGCGTCCGATCTGATTGCGAAAGCGAAAGAAGCCATGACAGAATTAAACGGCGTCGTCGAGGGCGCGGAAGCGTTCGCGGAGACGCTCGCGGACTTCCGCTATCGGCTCGAAGACATCGCCGACACCGTCAAACGCGAATGTGATTTCGGCGTCGCCAATCCGTCGGAGCTGCTCGATAAAATCGAGGAGCGGTTGGACAATCTCCATCGTCTGCAAAAGAAATACGGCGCGACCGCAGCGGAGATCCTCGCCTACCGCGAGAAAATGCAGAAAAAGCTTCGCGAACTCGAAAGCGCGGATGAGGTTTCCGAGGACCTCAAAAACGAACTCGCCGCGCTCCGCGAAAAGATGCGGCTGCTCGCCACGCGCATCACGGAAAAGCGGAATGCCGCCGCGCGCATCCTTGAAAAGAAGATCGAAAACGAGCTTGTCTTTCTCGATATGGCAAAGGTCTCGTTCCGCATCGACGTTTCGCCTCTGCCCGATTTCGCGCCGGACGGCGCGGATCACGTCGCGTTTCTCGTCTCCGCGAACCCCGGCGAGCCGCTGCTGCCGCTCTCAAAAGTGGCATCCGGCGGCGAGCTTTCCCGCATGATGCTTGCGCTGAAATGCGTATTCGCCGACAAAGAACAGACCGAAACGCTCATCTTCGACGAAGTGGACACCGGCATTTCGGGACGCATGTCGCATAAGATCGGCGTCAAGCTCCGCGAGGTCGCCGCAAGCGGCACGCAAGTCCTGTGTGTCACGCATTCCCCGCAAATCGCGGCACTCGCCAATACTCACCTATATGTGACCAAAGCCGAAGCGGGCGGGCGGACGGAATCCGCCGTGCGCGAGCTCGGCTACAACGAGCGCGTGCGTGAGATCGCGCGCATCATCGGCGGAGCGACCATTACGGAACAAACGCTTGCCGCCGCCAAAGAACTCTTGGATGCCCCGCTCGAATCGGGGAAAGGAAACTGAAATGAGTCAAAATAAAACCGTCGCGGAGGAGCACGCCGTCATCGGCAACGCCGAGGGCACGCGCACGTTTCCGCGCACCAATCATCCGGGCGCCGCGTGGTTTTTTGAGCCCGTCAACCTCGGATTATTCATCCATTACGGCATTTCGACCGTGCACGGCGACCTCGACCTCTCGTGGGGCATGATGGACAATCCCGAACGCCGCGCCAAAGGCAACGGCATCGTCACGCCGCGCGAATACTGGGCGCTGGCAGAGGACTTCCGCCCGACGGACTATCATCCGGAGGAATGGCTCCGCGCCGCGAAGGACGCGGGCTTCACCTATGCCGTCTTCACGACGCGTCACCACGACGGCTTTTCGATGTGGCCGTCCGACGCGAGCGATTTTTCCACGAAAAATCATCTCGGCGGGCGCGATTTCGTCGGCGAATACGTCGAGGCGTGCCGCCACGTCGGGCTGAAAGTCGGGCTTTACTATTCCCCGCCCGACTGGCGCTTCGACCAAGCGTATCGCTCTTTCATGGTCGGCTCGCATTCGGAGAAATATCCCGACCGCCCTTACGAGGACATCGACCATCGCCCGATCGACGCGCTTCCCGCGATGCCTGCCGAGCATCTCGATCGCTATTACGCCTACGTCAACGCGCAGGTGCGCGAGCTTCTTTCGCGCTATGGGCAGATCGACCTATTATGGTTTGACGGCTCCACGCCCGATCCGGCGCGCGTCATCTCCATTGAAGAGATCCGCGCGTTGCAACCGCAGATCGTCGTCAACGACCGTCTGTGGGGCTGGGGTGTCGGCGACTATTGCTCGCGCTACGAATGTCACTTGCCGGACGAAAACCCGCAAATGCCTTGGGAAACGATCCACATCTGGCACGTCGGCGGCGGCTGGTCTTACGTCAAAAACGCGGACAAATACCGCGCGCTCGATATCACGATGCACCAATATGAAATCTGTCAAAAATGGGGCGGCAATCTGCTGCTCAATATCGCGCCACGCGCCGACGGCTCCGTGCCGCAGGCGTATTACGAAGCGGTCAGCGCGTTCGGCGACGCCGTGCGCCGCGAAAAGGAGGAACGGAAAGCACTATGAAAAGCCCGAACTCATGGAGTTTTTCCCCCTATCGCCCGCCCTTCTTTGAGGTCGGCGAGCCCTACCTTTGCCGCGTGGCACCGAGCGAGCGCGCGATCACGCTCGAATGGCTCGGCGAAGAAAACGGGCATTACCGCGTTTTCTGGCG
>CALEJO010000012.1 GCA_937898155.1 uncultured Clostridia bacterium
AATCCCCTGCACGCCTTTTTTGCAGAACAAATACCGCAGACCTATCGTCTGCGGTATTTGGCGCGCCTGGGGGGATTCGAACCCTCGACCTACCGGTTCGTAGCCGGGCACTCTATCCACTGAGCTACAAGCGCATTTTTTGGGTGCTTTGTTATTCTATCACATCATTTTTTGAAAGTCAACACCTTTTTCGCAAAAAACCGAACTTTTCACGAAAATCTTTTTTGCGGAAATCCGTATTTTTCTCTTGTAAATTGATTTTATCTTTGATATAATAAAAAAAGAATATGAAAAAGAGGTATCCCTAATGGCATTGTGGCAAACACATCATTCTTCCCATCATTCTTCCCATCACTCTTCCCATCGGCGGTCAAAGAGAAAGCGCTTCTCCAAAAAAATTTTAACAATTCTTCTGATTTTGGCTCTCGCGGTCATTTCCTATTTCACGGAGCCGTGGCAGTATTTGGGCGGCGGTGAACTGCAAAGCCAAACCAACGCGGCAATCACCGATCTGCAAGTGCATTATCTCGATGTCGGTCAGGCGGATTCCATTCTCATTCAGGTTCCCGTGAACGGCAAAACGAAAAACATTCTCATCGACGCCGGCTCCTCCGAAACCTCCAAGGACGCCGATCTCGAATCCCTTTTGATCCATTACGGCGTCGAGGAACTTGAATATTTCATCATCACGCATCCGCATACCGATCACGACGGCTCCGCCGATATGGTGATCAAAAAATTCAAGATCAATAACGTCATTCTTCCCGAATGTCTGCCCGGGCTTTCCAATACGACATGGCTCCGTTTGCTCGAAAAAATGGACGAAAAGGGGCTGACGTATATTCCCGCCAAGGTAGGAGATACTTACAAAGTAGGCGATGCCTCGTTCAAAATTCTCGGACCGGTGGATGTGTCCGCTCTCGTCAAATCGTCGAATGATTTTAATAATTACAGCGTCGTTCTGCGTCTAACTTACGGTTCCACCCACTTTATGTTCACGGGCGACGCGGAGCGTGAAAGTGAAGCGCAGATTCTCCAAGCATTCTCTAAAGGTGAACTTGCCTGCGACGTGCTGAAAGCCGGACATCACGGCTCCCGCACCTCGTCGAGCGCCGCGTTTCTGAAAGCCGTCAACCCTTCGATCGCGATCATCTCCTGCGGCAAGGATAACGACTACGGTCATCCGCATGAAGAAACGATCACGAACATGAAAAACATGAACATTACGATGCTCCGCACCGATAAGATCGGCACGATCACGATCTGCTCCGATAAAACGAGGGTCTATCAACTGACAAACGATCAGTAAGGAGCGAACTTTTTTGTCCCAAATCAAACGGCAATTTGCCATTTTGTTTTCTCTCATTCTTCTGCTGATGGCGGTGTTTCCGCCGTCAGTTCACGCGGCGGACCCGCTCGACCGCGTTTGGTTTTTCGGCGATTCCACAACCGCGCATCTCGCGTGCCGCGGCGGCATCCCCGAACATCGCGTCTGGTCCGGCGTCGGCAATACCGTCTTATTTGAAACCGTCAACCGCACGCGGTGCGTTTTCCTTGAAGAGGAGAACGAATCCGTGACGCTCGCGGAAGCGGTCGCCCGCGTCAAGCCGCCGATCCTCGTCATCACGCTCGGCGTATCCGGCGGGGCGGGACTGCTCGGGCGCGAGCGATTCACCGCGATCTACCGCGAAATGCTCGATTCCGTGCGGGCGGCGTCCCCCGAGACCGCGTTGCTTGTGCAGTCGATCCTGCCGCTTTCCGACCGCTCGGTCGCGCATTATACGCGGCTGACGAAGGAAGCCGTCATCGAAGCGAACGGTTGGATCCGCGCCTTGTGCGAGGAGCTTGATATCCCGTATATCGACACGCACGCGCGGCTCGTCGGCGAAAACGGATATCTGCCGAAGATTTACCAAAACGATGAATATATGCATTTGACCCAAGCGGCGTATGCCGTGGTGCTTGACAGCATCCGGCAAACGATCGCCGCGCAAAATCTATTTTGAATCGCCATATGGCGCGGAGGTGTTTTATGTCCGGCACGATCAAGTTTCTTTCCGTCCTCGTCGGAGTTTTGGGCGCGGCCGCCTGTTCTCTGATGGCATTTCTGACAGAAGCGACGCTGATCGCACAGATTGTGTGGTTGCTTCTTGCCATTGTATGTCTGATTCTGATCTTCCCGCTTTATCACGTCGGGACGATCATCGAATCCCTGAACGCGCAGGATGAAAAGCTTCGTCTGCTCGCCGCGCGTCAGGCAAAAATCTCCAAATCGGAAAGCGTCGATCGGTTTTCTCCGCTCACGAAAACATCCGGAAACCGCGCGCCGACCGGTGCGCAGACTACGGGAAATATTGCCTCGATGTCGTTTCCGAACGCATCCGGCAAAACCGTTGCTTATGCTCCGATCAAAAAAGACAAGCGTCCTTCGCAGACATTTGTCAACGCATCCGCTCCGCGTCCCGTGACGGCAGAGCGTGAATTCAACATTCTCGACGCGGAGACGGGAGAAGTCAACGTGATGCGTGCCGTCAACGACACGCCGCAGACATCCGCTCCCTCCGCGAACACCGGCTCGTTCGGCGTCGACCGCGTGCATAAAACCGTCACCCGTTTCGTTCCGATCGCCTCCGTGCAAACTGTGGCGGCGGGCGGACTTCATTCCGTCGCGGTGCGCCGTTCCGGCTATGTCACCGCCACAGGTTATAACGCTTACGGGCAATGCGACGTCACCTCGTGGCGCGATATCGTTTCCGTCGTCGCGGGCAACCATCACACGATCGGTCTGCGCGCGAACGGTACCTGCGTGGCGTGCGGCTATTCCGGCTACGGACAGTGCGACGTCGGCAGTTGGACGAGCATCTGCTCGATCGCCACGGGCGCAAGCCATACGGTCGGCCTGCGTGAGGACGGCACCTGCGTCGCCGTCGGCGACAATACATACGGACAATGCAACGTGTTTGACTGGACGGACATCATGGCGATCTCGGCGAACGCGAATTATACCGTCGGCTTGCGCGCGGACGGCACACTCGTCGCGGTCGGTGCCAATACGGACGGTCAATGGAGCGCGATCCGCTGGGGCGGCATCATTTCCGTCGCCGCAGGCGGACTGCACACGATCGGTCTGCGCAACGACGGCACCTGCGTTTCCGTCGGCAATAACGCCAACGGACAATGCGAGGTCTCGCGCTGGTCGAAGATCCGTTCCGTCGCCGCCGGCAATTTCCATACGGTCGGTCTGCGCGAGGACGGCACTTGCATCGCCGTCGGGCACAATGGCTATGGGCAATGCAACGTCTCCGACTGGCACGACATCATCGCGATCGTCGCGGGGCGCAATCATACGCTGGCGCTGGATCGCGGCGGACGCGTCTGGGCTGCGGGCGATACGACTTACGGGCAATGCTCCGTCAAGGATTTCATCGACATCAAAACCACCGGCGTTCAGTAAAATCAAACATCAAAAAAGCACGGTCAGCGACCGTGCTTTTTCTTATTCTTTTCCCAGCCATCCGCGAATCGCTTCTTTGACGCGCGTCAGATCGCCGCACGTCAGAATCGGGATCCACGCTTGAATCGTATCCGTATCCCGATCCCACCAGCGAAGCTCCTCCAGCATGGCGATCAACTCATCATCAAAGCGCTTGCGAAGCACTCGCGCGGGATTGCCCGCGACAATCGTATAAGGCGGCACATCCGAACCGACCACACTGCCGAGCCCGATGATCGCGCCGTCACCGATATGCACCCCCGGCAAAATCGTCGCGTTTTGCCCGATCCAAACATCGTTTCCAATGACGGTATCGCCTTTGAGCGGCAAATCGGAACGAGCCGACGGTGTCTGTTCCCATCCCTCCATAATATAAAACGGAAACGTCGTGGCGGCGTTCATTTGATGATTCGCGCCGTTCATCACAAATTCCACACCGGCGGCGATTTGGCAGAACTTGCCGATCATCAACTTGTCTCCGAGAAAATCGTAATGATGCGTGACATGGCTCTCAAAATCCTTGTCTCCGGAATAGGTAAATTCTCCGATAAGAATGTTCGGATTCTTTACCGTCGGCTTCAAATAGCAAACCGTATCCGTCCCCGCCACGGGAAAGATCGCGTTCGGGTCCGGCGTTTTTCCGTCTTTCATCGTATTCTCTCCTTTACGGATTCCAGTAGTTGCGATCGAGCGAGCGGAACTGGATCGCCTCGGCGATATGTGCCGCCCGAATCTCCTCGCTTCCCGCAAGATCGGCGATCGTGCGGGCAACGCGCAAAATGCGGTCATAGCCGCGCGCGGACAGTCCGAGCCGATCGAACGCCTTTTTCAAAAGCCCTGCCGCCGCGTCGTCCGTTTTGCAGTAGCGGCGAATCTGCGCCGGAGTCAGCGACGCGTTGCAGTAAAGCTTGTCCTCTCCCGCATAGCGCGCTTGCGCGAACGCGCGGGCGCGATTGACGCGTTCCCGAATGTCCGCCGACGTTTCCTGTGCCGGCTGATGATCCGAGACCTCCTCATACGAAAGCGACGGCATTTCCACCTGAATGTCGATCCGGTCGAGCAGCGGTCCGCTGACGCGCGAAAGATATTTGCGAATGTCCGTCGGCGTGCAGGTGCACGGCTTCGTCGGATGCCCGTAATAGCCGCATTTGCACGGATTCATCGCGCAGACAAGCATGAATTGCGCAGGGAACGTCATCTTGCCGCTGACGCGCGTGATCGTCACCTTGCCGTCTTCGAGCGGCTGACGAAGCACCTCCATCGACTGCGAAGAAAACTCCGGCAACTCGTCGAGAAACAGCACGCCGTGATGTGCGAGTGAAATTTCGCCCGGCGTCGGGACCTTGCCTCCGCCCGCGAGCCCCGCGGCGCTCATCGTGTGGTGCGGCGCGCGGAACGGGCGCTCCGTCATCAGCGAACTGTCGCTCGGGAGCGTGCCCGACACGGAGTGAATTTTCGTCGTTTCGATTGATTCATCAAAGGTCATTTCGGGCAAAATAGTAGGGATGCGTTTGGCGAGCATACTCTTTCCCGTGCCGGGCGGCCCGATCAAAAGCACGTTGTGCCCACCTGCCGCCGCGATTTCGAGCGCGCGTTTCGCGCGTTCCTGTCCTTTCACGTCGGCGAAATCCAGTCCGGCATATATTTTGTTTTTCGTCAATATACTGGTATCAAACACGACGGGCGCGACCGGCTCCCTGCCGCACAGATGCGCGATCAGATCGCGCACGGTCCGCACGGGATAGACCTCGATGCCCGAGACGATCGCCGCCTCCTGCGCGTTCTCCGCGGCGAGAAAGACGCGCGTCTTTCCGCTCTCCTTCGCCGCCATCGCCATCGGGAGCGCTCCGTGCACGCGGCGCACCTCGCCGGAAAGCGCCAACTCGCCGATCAGACAGACGTCTTCCAGCGAAATCTCCTCGGGAATACTGCCCGCACAGCGCAAAACGGAGATCAGAATCGCGAGATCGTAAGCCGATCCCTCTTTTTTGGTGTCGGCGGGTGCCAGATTCACGGTGATCTCCGCGTCGGGGAAGAAGTAGCCGCTATTCATGATCGCCGCCTTGATCCGCTCTTTGGATTCCTTGATCGCCGCGTCGGGCAAGCCGACGATATTGAACGAAGGAAGCCGGTCGGCGGCGTTGCATTCGACCGTGACGAGATACCCGTCCACGCCGAGCACGCCTGCCGCATATACTCTCGATAACATCATATCATCCCTTTCGCCGCATCGCTATTTCATTTTTATTATACAATGCTTTTTCACAAAAAGCAAGCAAATATTCCCGAACCCGACAAATGCCACAATTTCGGAGGAACTGCCGTATGCAAAATAAATTTACACCCGCCGCCAAAGCCGTTCTCAAAAACGCCGCCGCGGAGGCGAGTGCGCTCGGTCACCCCTATATCGGCACGGAGCATCTGCTTCTCGCCATGCTCCGCGACCGCGAATCCGTCGCGGGAACACTTCTGCACGCCCGCGGCATGGATCACGACCCGACGCAGGCGATGATCGTCGGTCTGTCGGGCAAAACCGAAGCGCCGCTCGACGCCTCCGATATGACGCCGGGACTCCGGCGCGTCATCGAGGGCTCCTCCCGCATCGCGCAGAAATACGGGCACGCGCTGATCGGCACGGAGGATCTGCTCCTCGCGCTCATTGCCGAGCGCGAATCCGTCGCCGTCAAGCTCCTCGTCGCACAAAACATTAGCTTGAATGAACTGCAAAACGACGTCATCGCGTTCTTCGGCGACTTCGACGCGGGCGAAAATTCGTTGAAAGGCGGCGTGCGCCCCCTGCCGAGCGCACTTGCGCAGTATGGACGCGATCTGACCGCGTTCGCCGCCTGCGGAATGCTCGATCCGATCATCGGACGCAAAGAAGAAACGGAGCGCGTCATTCAGATTCTGTCGCGCCGCGTCAAAAACAATCCCTGTCTCATCGGCGAGCCGGGCGTCGGCAAGACCGCCGTCATCGAAGGACTCGCCTGCCGCATCGCGGCGGGCGCGGTGCCCGACAACCTTGCGGAGAAAACGCTCGTCACGCTCGATATCAGTGCCATGATCGCGGGCGCGAAATATCGCGGCGAATTTGAGGACCGGCTCAAAAAAGTGACGGAGGAGGTCATCAAAAACCGCAATATCATCCTTTTTATCGACGAGATCCATACCATCGTCGGTGCCGGCGCGGCAGAGGGTGCCGTCGATGCCGCCAACATTCTCAAACCCGTGCTGGCACGCGGGGAAATCCAGATCATCGGTGCCACGACGATCACCGAATACCGGCGGCACATCGAAAAGGACGCGGCGCTCGAACGCCGCTTCCAACCCGTTCTCGTGAAGGAGCCAAGTGAAGAGGAATCGCTCGATATTTTGCGCGGACTCAAAAGCAAATACGAAAGTCATCACCATGTCGTCATTCTCGATGAGGCGATGGAAGCGGCAGTGCGACTGTCATGCCGATATATTCCCGACCGTTTTCTGCCCGACAAGGCGATAGACCTTGTTGACGAGGCGGCGGCGCATATAAGGGTAAACGGCGGGAGCTTTGTCGGCACGGAGGAAATTGCGCAGGTCGTGTCCTCATGGACAGGCATCCCCGTGACAAATCTCGGCACGGACGAGTCTAAGCGTCTGCGTGAGATGGAAAGCATCCTGCACGAAAGAGTCATCGGTCAGTGCGACGCAGTCAG
>CALEJO010000013.1 GCA_937898155.1 uncultured Clostridia bacterium
TGCGGCATGGTCGCGGCATCGCCCGGGTGATCCTCGTCGCAGGTGAGTTGCGGCAAGCATCGGATCAGATTCCGGCAAGTCGGAAAGATGCGGAGTCGGGGGACACCATCTTCATCGGCAAGCCATTCTTTGAGCGCGAGCCAGCCGCCGACGCGGTCGGGCGCGAGCTTCGTCAGATACACGCCGCCCTCGGCAAAGAGGTCCGCCGTCGTCCGTCCGCTGTCGCGGTTGCGGCTCCAAAGGTCGGCGGGCGCGATCACCGTCGCGTCCTCGGGCAATTTCGCCCGCACTTTTGCGGCGGCGGCGCTGACGATCTGATCTTTTTCATAAATTTCAACATACACATACGCGCGCCCGTCGGGGCAGACCGCGATGAAGAGCGCCGCGAGCATATCGAGCCCGTAGTCGATCGCGCAATAGCGCGTCGCTTCGGGCGGAATCGCGACGGGCGGGCAAACGTGCTTGTCCGCGCGGAACTCGGGGAAAAACTGTCCCGAAAACACGTTCCAGTCGCCGTAGAGCCACGCCGCCCGCAGGTCGTCCGGCAATGCTTCGAGCCGCCGGACGTAATCGGGATCCTCGCGCATCAGCGCCTCGTTGTCGTAAACCGACGCGGCGATGAAGCGATAGTCCTCGGGGGTTTCGCCCCTGCGGAATTCCCGATCGAGGAAAAGCCGTTTGACGTATCCGTGTCCCACCCCGCCGGGGTTGCAGGTGAGATACATTCGCTTCGGAAAGTCGTTGACGCCGCGAAGCGACGCGGATAGCGTCTGAAACATCTGCTCTTCGATCTGCGTCGCCTCATCGATGGCGATCACATCGAATTCCTGCCCCTGATATTGAAGCAGGTCGTCGTATCCGGCAAGATAGCCGAGTTTGAGCAGAGAGCCGTTGGTAAACAGGAAGCATTTGTCCCGTTCGCAGAAGGTGGCGAGCGTCGGCTCGCCGCAGAGCATCGCGCAAAGCGGCCGAATGTGGTTTTCGCGAAGCTCGGGATAACTGCGCCGCACGAGCAGCGCCCGAATCCCCGGATACCGCAAGCAAAGAAGCGCGAGCTTGCCGCGGAGCGCATAGCTCTTCCCGCCCCCGCGCGCGCCGCCGTAAGCCGTATATTTGGCTTCGGAAAGAAAGAACTCGCGCTGTTTCGGCGAGGGCGTGATCGAAAGGACTTTTTCATTTTCCAAGGGTGCTTGCCTCCTCCGAAAGCACGACGGAGACCGTCTCCGCCTCGGTTTTTTCGCCCCACCCAAAGTGTTCGCGCAGAATCGCGAGCGCCAGCGTGCCGTTGATCGTGCCCGTGATGCTGTTTTCCTCGATGAATGCTTCGATGCGGAGCATCGCCATCTCGACCGCCTTGGCAAAGGCGGCGTCGCGTTTCATCGCGGCAAATTCCCGCTTCGTGACGCCGAGTGCGAGGCAAAGCCCCGAGACGGTATAGGGACGCGCTTTTTTGCGCGAGCAGGCGAGGCATTTCTCGTCGCCAAACGGGGTTTCGCATTTTTCGCACGCCGCCACCGCCGCGCCGAGATCGCAGTCGCGGAAATACTTGGCGGCTTTGCGGGCGAAGACCGACGCCGCCATGTGCGCGGTCGTTTTACGCCCCCTCGTCATCGTCGCGGTATGGCACTTCCGTCGTCAAATCGAACATATGTTCTTCCGCGTAATCTTGCCAGCAGTCCGTGTGGATGATGTCCTCGCTTTCGGGGATCATGCGGGCGTCGTCGCAGGCATAGACCGCGAAGCCGCATTGATCGCAAATGGCAATAATGCGGTTCCGGTCTCCTCTTTTCGGCGAATTCCGATTCATAAACTGATTCATGGGACCGCCCTCCTTTCTGTCGGTTTTGTTCCCTGTGAGCGTATTATAGCACGGCGTTTTCGTTTCGTCAATGCAAAATCCGAACATTTGTTCGCGTTTGCATCCGTTTTCATCGGATAGGCGTTTTTTGCGCGCAACGGCGCAAAAAAGAGGAGCGATCGGATGTCCGATCGCTCCTCGCGAAAAAATATAAACTGCTTTATTTTGCTTTCATGTTTCCTTGATCCGATCCCCGCGCGAAACGGTTCTCATGTTTCCCCGAGAAACGTGAAGCGGCGATAGACCGTTCCGTCTCGCTCGACCGATTCGTTCCACATGGAGGCGGAGCGCACCCAAATGCCGCGCTCCCCGTAAAGCGCGCGATAAACCACCATCTGCTCACCGGTTTCGGAGTGCGTCGCCAGCGCGAGCACCTCGTATTCCCCGCCCTTAAAATGGCGGTATTTTCCGAGTTTAATTTCGTCCATAAAGCACCTCCGCTCTGAAAAGAGACGGGAGCGCGCCCGCGCTCCCGCCGTTTTTGTTTATCTCTGTCCTTTTTCGTAAGGGATTCCTTCTGCCTTCGGGCATCCGGATTTCTTTGCCGTCAGCGCCAGCACGACCAGCACGACGAAATAGGGGATGATGTTATAGAAATACATCGGCATCCCGAGCGATTTGAAAAAGTCGATCGAGGACGACACCGCGCCGATACATTTGAGGAAGCCGAACATAAGCGCGCCGAGCGCGATGCCGAGCGGCTTCCAGTTGCCGAAGATCATAATGGCGAGCGCGAGGAAGCCCATGCCGGCGACGGTGCTTTCCGCCGTGCCGCCCGCCGTCGTCGCGATATAGATATACCCGCCGCATCCGGCAAGCGCACCGGAAATCGTCGTGCCGAGATAGCGCATGGACGCGACGTTGATGCCGACGCTGTCCGCCGCCTGCGGATGCTCGCCGCACGCGCGCAGGCGCATACCCGTTTTCGTCCGATAGATCCAAACGGAAAGCACGATGAATACGACGATCATCAGATACGTCGAAATATACGCTTTATCGAGGAAAATCTTGACGAAATCGCTCGCGTCGTCGCGGATCAGCACAAAGTTCGTGGAGAGCGGCATGACGAGCTTTTCCTGGTTGAAGAACGCCAGCGCAAGCGTATTGACGATCGCGGGCGCGAGCATATTCAGCGCCGTGCCGCCGATCGTCTGGTCGGCTTTCAGCCGGATCGCGGAGAACGAAAGGAGCCACGAATAGAGTGCCCCCGCCGCCGCCGCGGCCGCCATGGCGATCACAAAGATCAGTTGCGGATGATCGAGAAGCGTATTGTTCTTTTGGAACAGATAAACCGCGAGTGCGCCGACGAACGAGCCGAAGATCATTTCGCCTTCCAGCGCGAGGTTGATGATACCGCTTCGCTCGGCAAACATCCCGCCGAGCGCCACGATCAGAAGCGGAATGGTGTAAATCAGCGTTTTTTGAATCAGAAATACCATGATTTAACCCTCCTTCTCTTCATTTTCATCCGGCGTTTGCGGCTCCGCGGGAGCGTCCTGCGGCTCCTGCTCATCGGATGCGTCCGGTGCCACATCCTGCGGTGTCGGATCAACCGGAACGGCCGGCACGACAGCCGCCTCCGCCGCCTTTTTCTTTTTCGCGTGGAGCATCGTGCGGATCAGCTTCGAGAAGCCCGCGAAATAGATGATCAGCGCGATGATGATATCGGAGATATAGCGGTTATACCCTGCCGAAACGAGGTTGTCGCCGCCCTGTCCGAGATAGCGCAGGAATATGCCGGAGAAAATCACGCCGATCGGGTTATTGGACGCGAGCAGCGCGACGGGAATGCCGTTGAAGCCGTAATCCGGCAGTTTGCTGTATGCCGAAGAAAACTTGAATTCGATGCCGGGGTTCAGATAATACAGCGCACCGCCCAGCGCCGCGAGACCGCCCGCGATCGCCATCGAGAGGATGATGTTGCGCTTTTCGTTCATGCCCGCGTATTTCGCGGCGTTGCGGTTGAAGCCGCACGCTTTGAGCTCGTAGCCGAACGTCGTCTTGTTCATGACGATGTAAACCACGATCGCCAGCGCGACCGCGATCAGAATGCCCATATCGAGATAGGAGCCGCTGAAAATCTTGTCCAATCCGAGCTTTGGCGTCTTGTTATTCGTCATCGCCGTCGTGATCAGATAACCGGATTTGCCGTGACCGGAATTGATGAGTCCCGGTTTCGTGCTGAAAAACCAACTCACGAGGTTTGCCGCGATCCAGTTCGTCATGATGCAGACGATGACCTCGTTGACGCCGAAAAATGCCTTAAAGAGTCCCGGGAGCGCGCCCCAGATCATACCGAGCAACACGCCCGTGATAAGGGCGATCAGCCAAACGAGAACGCTTTCCGCGCCGCCCTCCGTCGGGAAATTCAGCGCCACGAAGAGCGAACCCGCCGTTCCCATCAGGAACTGACCTGCCGCGCCGATATTGAAAAGTCCGGTCTTGAACGCGATCGCCACGGAAAGTCCCGTCATGATGAGCGGCGCCGCGTAGAAGATCATATCGCCGAGGTTCATATTGATATAGCTCGCGGAGCCGCTGGAAAACGGTCCGCAAAGCAGAATGGCAAGTCCGCTGAACGCGTCCAGAACGCTCATGCGTTCGGAGACGAGCGCGATGATGAGCATCACGACGAGTCCGATCACGAGTCCCGCCAGAATGCAAAGGAGCGAAGAAAGAACGGACTGCATTCCCTCGCTTTTCCAAACCGAGCGAGCCCATTCTCCGAAGGATTTTTTCTTATTCATGATCGGCGACCTCCTCTGCTCCGTTTTGTCTCTTGGCACCCGCCATATAAAGTCCGAGCGTCTGCACGTCGACCGTCTTCGGATTGAATTCGCCGACGATCTCGCCCTCATACATCACGAGGATGCGGTCGGAGAGGTTCATCACCTCGTCGAGTTCCAGCGAAACGAGAAGGATCGCACGCCCCGCGTCCCGCTCCTTGATGATTTCCTTATGGATATATTCAATCGCGCCGACGTCGAGTCCGCGCGTCGGCTGCACGGCGACGAGCAAATCATGCTCGCGGCACATCTCGCGCGCGACGATCGCTTTTTGCTGGTTGCCGCCCGACATGGAACGCGCCGGCGTGAGCGGACCTTGCCCGCTACGGACGTCATACTGCTCGATCAGCCGGTTCGCGTAATTGCGGACCTCGCTGAATCGGATCATGCCGCGATGCTG
>CALEJO010000014.1 GCA_937898155.1 uncultured Clostridia bacterium
TTTCCGATCAGGCGCTGGTCAGCGCGGCGAGGCTGTCTGACCGATATATTTCGGATCGGTTCCTGCCCGACAAGGCGATCGACCTCGTCGACGAGGCGGCGGCGGGCAAGCGCATCGCGCGCACCGCGATATCGCCCGAGGTGCTCGCGGCGGAAAAGAACGTCAAAACGCTGAATACTCGCAAGGAAGCCGCCATCCACGCGCGCGACTTTACGATGGCGGCGTCGCTCCGCGAGCAGATCGCGCAGGCAGAACGGCGGCTCCGCCTCATTCGGGAGCGATGTCGGCATGAGCGCGAAGCGATCCTGATGCAGATCACCGCGGACGATATCGCCGATATCGTCACCGCCTGGACGAAAATCCCCGTCCGACGCCTCGCGGATACGGAGAGCGATCGTCTGCGTCATTTGGAAGCGCTTCTCGGCGAGCGTGTGATCGGGCAGGATGCCGCCGTTTCCGCCGTCGCCCGCGCCATTCGACGCGGCAGAACGGGGCTTGTCAATCCGACGCGCCCGATCTGTTCTCTGCTCTTCATCGGGCCGACGGGCGTCGGCAAGACCGAACTTGCCAAAGCCGTCGCGCAGGTTGTGTTCGGCTCGGAGCAGGAGCTCATTCGCGTGGACATGAGCGAATATATGGAAAAACACAGCGTTTCCAAACTGATCGGCTCCCCGCCCGGATACGTCGGATACGAGGAGGGCGCCGATTTTTTCGACCGCGTGCGCCGAAGTCCTTACACCGTCATTTTGTTCGACGAGATCGAAAAGGCGCATCCGGACGTATTCAACCTCTTTTTGCAAATTCTCGACGACGGAATCTTGACCGACGCGCAGGGACGCACGGCAAATTTCAAAAACGCAATTCTCATCATGACGAGCAATCTCGGCGAAGAGGCATCGTTCCGTGCCGAGCCGCTCGGCTTCGGCAATCACGAAGCCGACGCGAAAAGCGCGGAAAAAGAGCGCGCCGATCGTCTGCGCGCCCTAAAAGGGACGTTTCGCCCCGAATTCATCAACCGCATCGACGAAATCGTCGTGTTCGATCGTCTGCGCCTCGATTCTCTCCGCAAAATTGCCGCGCTGATGCTCGGCGAGGTGCGCACGCGGATTGCGGCGCTCGGGATCGACGCGGAATTTGACGAAAGCGTCGTCGATCTGCTCGCGCGATGCGATGACGCGCCGCAATTCGGCGCGCGTCCGATGCGCCGTATGATCTCGGGAACGATCGAAGACGCCTTTTCGCTGTGGCTTCTCGACGGCAAGATCGCGCGCGGCGACCGCGTCCGGCTCTATGCCGAAAACGGCACCGTGCAGTTTCTCAAAACCGCAAAACAAAAAGAGACGGCTCCCTTGCCGTAAGGGAGCCGTTTTCTCATCAAAATTTCACACAAAGCACGCGATCGTTCCCGCCGAAATCGCGGAAAAACGTCGCGCCGTATCCGTGCGCGTCGCAAAGCGCCGCGAGAGACGCACGCTGGTCATAGCCGATCTCGAAGAGTAGCGCGCCGTCGGCGCGCAGATGCGCGGGTGCGCGGTCAAGTAGCTCACGGTAGAACCGCAGTCCGTCGGCACCGCCGTCCAGCGCGAGCCGCGGCTCACGTTTCACCTCCGGTGAAAGCGTGTCGAGCGCCGCCGTCTCAATATAGGGCGGATTCGCGCAGATCACGTCAAAGATGCCCGCCGTCTGCCAAAAATCTTTGCTCAGCACGTCGGCGTGCGAGAATTTCGCTCGCTCCGCGAGCGAAAGAGCCGCGGCATTCGCGCTCGCGACGGCGAGCGCGCCGGCGGAGAGGTCAATCCCGAGCGCCGTCGTTCCTTCCGTTTTCGCCAGCACCGCGAGCGCCACACACCCGCTTCCCGTGCAGAGATCGAGCAGTTGCCCGCCGCGCGGCAAGCGCGTCGCCGCTTCCTCGACGAGAATTTCCGTGTCGGCACGCGGAATCAGCACGTCCGGCGTGACGGAAAGCGTAAGCCCCGCAAAGTCCACCTGCCCAAGCAAATACGCGAGCGGAATCCGCTCCCTCCTACCCGCGACGATCGCTTCGCCCCGCGAAACGATCGCTTCCGGCACATCATCCTGCGAAACGATCAGGTCCGCAAACCGCTTGCCGCTGAGCGTGCACGCGATCTGCCGCGCTTCATAATCGGCGTATTCATCACAAACGGGGGCAAGCGATGCCCGCAGCCCCCGAATCCATTCCGAAAAAATCATACGTTTGTTTCCTCAGTCGCATCCGGCGCCTCTTCGGTCGGCGTCTCCGGTGCTTCCGGCGGGAATTCGTCCGGCATCGCCGCTTTCAGCGCGGTGATCGCCACCTCCATCTGCCCGTCGTCCGGCTCTTTCGTCGTGATGCGCTGCATCCAGAGTCCCGGCGCGGAGCAAACGCGCACAAACGCGTTATCGTGCTTCCCTGCATACATGAGAAACTCATAGCCGACGCCCGTCACGAGCGGCAATAAGATCAGCAAACTGATCCCCATATAGAAAAGCGTTTTCAAAAGAGTGTTTTCGATCACGAAGCCGATCCCGTAGGTAATGATCAGACGCGCCGCCACGGCGAAAATGAGCCCGAGCAGGAGCATCACGAACATGAAGCTCGTGCCGCAACGCGGATGGAAACGGCTCTGTTTTCTGACGTTATCCACCGTCAGCTCTTCCCCGCTTTCGTAGCAAAAGATCGACTTGTGCTCCGCCCCGTGATATTCAAATGTCCGGCGAATATCTTTCAGCATCGAAATGAGGATCATATAGACGATAAAAATGATGATCTTCACGATGCTCGCCGAGATCGACTGCCCGACCTCGCCGAAGCGAAAGAGCTTGCCGAGCAAAATGCCCGCGTAGGTCGGCGCGAAAAAGAAAATTGCGAGCGCCAGCGCGACGCCGAGCAAAATGGCAAGCGGCATCAGCACATCCAGCGCCGATTTGCCGAATTTCTCTTTCAGCCATTTCTCGAATTTGGTTTCTTCTTCCTCTTCGAGTCCGAGCATATCGACGGAATCGCTCATCGTGGAAAACGACATCGTGAGCGACTCGATGAAGCTGACCACGCCGCGGATGATCGGCTTGCCCAAAATCGGGTGCTTCTGCTTGGCGGACACAAAGCGCGACGTTTTCGTCGTCACCGTGCCGTCGAGTTTGCGGACGGAAAGCGCCACGTTTTCCCCACTGCGCATCATCACGCCCTCCAGCACCGCCTGCCCCCCGACCTTGCCGAGACGCGAATTTTTTTCTTTCTCCTGTTTCATGGATGGGTTTCCTCCCGTTAATCTGAATGAAAAGAAAAACCGTCTGATTTCAGACGGTTTTCTTGTTTTTTCCTTACGCGAACAGATAAGCCACCGCAACCGCAACCACAAATACGATCGCAATGATCGTCGTGATTTTGGAAAGCTTCTGACCTTTTGCACCCGCACCGCCCTGTTTTCCGAGATAGGTGTCTGTGCCGCCGGCGATCGCACCGGAAAGACCGCGCTTTTTCTTATCCTGAAGCAGGATCACGATGACGAGGAAAACCGCCGCCACCAGCAGAAGCGCGCCCAAAACATATTGAAGTGTGGTCATAATTTGATCTCCGTTTCCGGCGGCTTCGGTTCGTTTGCACCGCCCGCCAGCTTATATAAATTCAAAGAAAAATGCGATTTGAAACCGCTGTATATGGCATTATATCATAAACAAACCGAAAAAGCAAGAGTTTTTTTCATCTTTTTCGGATTTTTCGCGTCAAACCCCGGAATATGCCGCAAAACCGCCGTCCACAGGAACAACGACACCGTTGACAAAGCCGGACGCCTGATTGTCACAGAGCCAGAGAAGCGTGCCCGTCAGGTCGTCGGTCGTGCCGAAGCGATTCATCGGCGTGTGCGCGAGAATCTTCTCCGCGCGTGCCGTATTCGTGCCGTCGGGGTTGACCATCAGCGCGTAATTCTGATTCGTGATGAAGAAGCCGGGCGCGATCGCGTTGACACGGATGCCGACCTTGGCAAAATGCACGGCGAGCCACTGCGTGAAATTGGAGATCGCCGCCTTGGCACCGGAATACGCGGGAATACGCGTCAGAGGACGGAAGCTATTCATGCTCGAAACGTTCAGAATGAGCGAGCCGGGCTTCTTCGCCATATCGCGCGCGAACACCTGCGTCGGCATCAGCGTGCCGAGGAAATTGAGATTGAAAACAAATTCCACGCCTGCGGGATCGAGATCGAAGAAAGTTTTCACGCCCTCAACCTTTTCTTCGAGGTCTTCGGGTTCGAGATAATCCTTCGTCGTCGTGCCGCGCGGATTGTTGCCGCCCGCGCCGTTGAGCAGAATATCGCAGGTGCCGAGCTTCTCGTTGATCAGCGCGCGCGCCGCTTCCAGCGACTCTTTTTCCAGCACGTTGACCGCGACGCCGATCGCGTTGCCGCCTTCGGCGCGGATTTCCGACGCGACGGCTTCCGCCGCTTCCGCGCGCAGATCGCAGACCGCCACCTTAGCGCCACAAGCCGCGAGCACTTTGGCAAAGCCGGAGCAAAGCACGCCGCCGCCGCCCGTGACGACCGCGACCTTTCCGCTTAAATCAATTTGAAATGGCAATTTCATATTCGTTTTCCTTTCTCCCTCGCGGGAGCCCTTTCTCCTAATATATTCATCCTTGTTTCAGAATTTCGTAAAGTTCGTCCGGCGTGTGCGCGATCGCGACCGCGCCGCTACGGCGGAGCGTTTCCTCGTCGCGGTATCCCCACGAAACGCCGATCGTCCGTGTGCCCGCGTTGCCGGAGGTGAGCATATCCACGTCGGAATCTCCGACATAGGCGATCTCCTCGGGGCGAAGCCCCAGCTCCCGCGCGATCATCCACGCGCGCGTCGGATCGGGCTTGGCGGGAACACCGTCCACCGTGCCCCACGTCGCGTCGAAAACACCCGGGAAAAGCGTCTCCACCATATGGCCGACGCTCACGTTATCCTTGTTGGAAAAAACGATCAGCGGCACGCCGTCGGCGCGCAGGCGGTCCAGCATCTCCGGCACGCCCGCGTAAGGCGCGGTCTTATCGAGATAATGCTTGGAATAGCCCTCGATATAGACATCGACCGCTTCATCGAGTTTGTCCCGCGGAAAATCCGGGGGCATCGCGTGTTCGATGTATTGATGCGTCGAGCCGTTGATGAAGCCGAGCACGTCGGTTTCCGTCACAGGTCCGTAGCCGTAATGCGCGCGCATCAGATTGATGCCCGTCGTCAGATCGGGAATTGTATTGGCAAGTGTGCCGTCGAAATCAAAAATAACCGCTTTGAACATGGAAATTTCCTTTATTACATCAATTCTTTTTCATTTTATCAAAAAATGCCGCGTTTGTCCATAGCTTGTGGAAAACTTTTTCAAAAAACATCGCCCGTGATGCGTTGACGCGGACGCTCATTTGTGATATGATAGAGAAAAACCGTTTCAAAGAGGATGCCATGTCAAACGCCAAAACTTATTTTGCCGAATATACCCCGTTTCTCGATGCCGCGGCGCGGGAAGCGCGCCTTGCCGAAATTTCATCCGACCGCCGTGAGCGGATCGCCCGCGCGGGCTCGCCGGAAACACAAGCCGAAATTCTCGCTTCGGGGCTGATCCTGAACGCCGCGGCGAAAGACGCGGGGCTCTCGCAGTTCGAGGTCGCCGTGAATGAATACGGCAAGCCCGATTTCGTCGGAAACGGACTGCATTTCAACCTTTCTCACAGCCACGGCGTCGTCTGTTGCACGATCGCCGACACGGACGTCGGCGTGGACATCGAAAAGATCGACGCACCGCACGACATGATGCGGATCGCCGACCGCTTCTTCTCGCCGTTTGAATACGGCGCGATCCAGATGTCCGCCGTGCCCGCCGAGGCGTTCTGCCGTCTTTGGACGCTCCGCGAAAGCTACGTCAAAATGCGCGGCATGGGCTTTGCGATCGGGCTTTCCTCGCTTCGTTGCGATTTCCATCGCGGCGAATGCACGATGTTCGTCGAAAATATCGCGCAGACCGACGCCGTTTTCCACGAATTCCGCAATATCTACGGCTATCGCGGATCGGTCTGCACGAAAGGCGACGTCACGCACGACGTGCGTCGCATCACGCTTTGATTTTTTTGATAAGGAGCATTTTATGTATTTTCCGATTTGGTTTTGGGTACTTGTATCCGTCACGGTGCCGCTTCCTTACGGGGTGTATGCCCTCGCCGCGGCGCTCGTCTGTTCGACGCTCGCCGTCCTCTTTGCGGTTCTGATCTTCCGCGTTCCAAACAAGGGACGCGTGATCGTCAAGAGCTTTTGGAAGGTGTTTCTCTTCACCGCCCTTTCCGATTATCTCGGCGCCACCGCCATTTTGGGCGTTTACGCGCTTTGTCAGGCGCTTCTGCCGTCGCTTGACGTCGCATCGGCGCCCGGCTCCGTTTTCGTTGCGATCCCGGGCGTGATCGTCGCGGGCGTGCTGATCTGGCTGTCATCGCGCTTTGTTTCGTTCCGGAATACAGGGAGCGAAGCGAAAACCTTGCGTCGGCTTTCGTTGATGACCGCGATCCTGCTCGCGCCATACTGGCTCGCCATTCCCGTTCCCGTATAAGGAACGGGATTTTTCTCTCGCTTTTCTTTACGAAAAGGAGAACGCCAACTTTTTCTTTGACGGGCAAAGAAAAAGATTGCAAAAAG
>CALEJO010000015.1 GCA_937898155.1 uncultured Clostridia bacterium
TCAAAACGCATCCTTTGCTTTCGTAATACGTGAACATTTCTGGCAATTTCTTTTTGTCATAGCTGGTGACGCAATCCGACAAAACGACCACGGAATATCCCGCTTTTTTCAAATTGAAACAGGTGGACTTGACACAAGCGGTCGCGTCTGCGCCGCAAACATAAAATTCTGAAATTTCCTCCTGCGCGATGAACGCGGCAAAAGCGTCGCTCGTCAAAGCGCTGCTTTTCGTTTTGACGAAGATATGATCGGACACGACGCGCAGTTCCGGCACAAGCTCCGCACCCTTTGTTCCATGCTTGAATGTGCGGGTGGCTTCCGTCGTGTTTTCGTGCCGGATATAGATCACGGGCAACCGCTCTTTTTCCGCCCACACGATGGCGGCGTTGACAGAATCTATGATTTCCTTATAATTTTTCGTGATGTCGTTTTGCAGGTCGATCACGACAAGTGCTCTCTTTTTCGTCATTCTTTCGCTTCCTGCTCCGCTTTCTTTTTCAGCCAGCATTTGCGGCACATTGCGAGATATCGGTCGTTGCCGCCGAGGCAGACCTGGTCGCCCTCGAACAGCACGTTGCCCTTGTCGTCAAAGCGCGCGTTGACCGTCGCTTTCGCGCCGCATTTGCAGACGGATTTGATCTCCGTGATGGATTCCGCGATCTCGAAAAGCCGCTTGCTTCCCGGGAACATATGCGTCAGAAAGTCCGTGCGAAGCCCAAAGCAAAGCACCGGCACGTCAAAGTCAATCACGATTTTGCCGAGCTCGTCCACCTGTGCTTCCGTGAGAAACTGACATTCGTCCACGATGATGACTTGTCTGTCGCGGTATTCATTTGTATAGAGCGCGTAAAGGTCCTTTTCCGCCGGCACGGCAAGCACCGGCGCTTCGAGTCCGATGCGGGAACGGCAGATATCCGCGCCGTCGCGCGTATCGAGCGACGGTTTGAGAAACAGCACTTTCATGCCGCGCTCCTCATAATTGAATTTCGTGATCAGCGCCTGCGCCGTTTTGGAACAGCCCATCGCGCCGTATTTGAAATAAAGTTTTGCCATATGCTTTCCTCCGATCTTTCCTTTTCTATTTTACACGCGGTGCGCGCGGTTGTCAAGAGTTCCCTCGCGGCTCCTCTTGCCAAACGGGAAAAGATGTGATATTCTGTTTTTAATTTCAGAAAAACCGTGAACCTTTTGCCCTGCGCGGTGTCTATATGGGTGTATCGATACAAAATCGTCGAAAGGAAGTGAAAAAGTGACCGATGAATTGCTCGTTCTGCGCGTGCGGAACGGAGACCGCGGCGCGTTCGCCGTGATCGTGGAGCAATATAAAAATATCGTATTCGGGATCTGTCTTCGCGCCCTTCGCAATTATCATGATGCCGAAGACACGGCACAGGAGGTCTTTCTCTCCGCCTATCAGCGGCTCGACACCTTATCCGATCCGGCCAAGCTCTTGCCGTGGCTTTGCAAAATTGCCAAGCATCGGTGTCTGAACGAGCTGCGTCGCCACGAGACAGCCGGCGTGCCGGAGGAGCTCGACGACGATCTCGCGGACGAAAGCGAAACGCCCGATCTTCTCTTGCTCGGAAAAGAAAAACGCGAAACGCTGCTTTCCGGCGTCGCGTCGCTTCCGGCGTATCTGCGCGAAACCGTCACGCTCCGCTATTTTGACGGGCTCTCCACCCGTGAAACGGCAAATCGGCTATCCATCCCCGAGGGAACGGTCAAAAGCCGCCTTTCCCTCGCCATCACGAAATTGAGAAAAGAGGTTTACGGCATGGAAGAAACAAAACAAACCGTCGGCGAGGATTTCGTCGAAAAAATCATGGCACAGGCGAATGCTCTGCGCCGCTATACCACATCCCCCGATTTTGACGGGAAATATCAAGAAGCGATGGCGCGCATCGAAAAAATGCCGGACTCCGCGCAGAAAAATCAGGCGCGCGCCACGGCACTGCTCTACCGCAAGTGGTCGGGTGCCACGCTTTCCGACGAGGAAGCGCGGACGATCGAGCAATACAAAAACGAGGATGACAAGTTGTCCGATGCGTATTTCGACCGTTTCCACAAAGAAAATGAGACGGAAGCGCAAATGTCCGTTCTGAACGAGGGCATCGAAAAAGCCCGCGAAAAGCACCTCTCCGTCGCGGAAGCGAAGCTTCGTTTCTGGCGCGGCTCCGTCTATTTGGGTCAAGTTTCGGACTATGCAAAAGCGAAAGAGGACTTCCGCTTCGCGATGGAAACGCTCCCGCACGAGAACGCCTATTATCCGAACGCGATCGCGGCGCTCCGTGTGACGGACAAAACAGAAGAAGCCAAGGGAAAGGAGTATTATCCCTCTTATCGCGCGTGCGGAGAAACCTTATACTTCGACGCGGAGCGCGCGTATTTCGTCTCGCAGCCCGGTTTTTCTCAAACGGAGGGAAGCAATTTCCCTTACAGATTCGACAGCATTCTCTATTTCGGCTCGCGAATTTTCAGTCTGCTTTACGGCCGCTCGCTCGCCGTCGGCGAAAGCATCCGTGACGCAAACGGCGGCACGCTGACACTCGTCAGCCGGGACCGCACGGTCCATACAGCCGCAGGATCGTTCGACGGGTGCTATGAATTTCTCGCCGACGTTCACGATCCCTTGCACGCGAATTATACGATGCAAGCCGTTTATAAAGAAGGCGTCGGCCCCGTGTGGTTCCACTTCACGGACCTGCGGGACAGAGACGAAATCTTTGAGCTTTGCGAGGTCGAGATCAAAGGCGGAAGCGGTCTGTTTCCGTTTGCGCTCGGCAATCGCTGGCGTTATCAGCACAAGAACGCGCCGTCATATCTGCACTTTT
>CALEJO010000016.1 GCA_937898155.1 uncultured Clostridia bacterium
GGGGATCACCCTCGTCATACGAACGCCGGCGGACGTCCGCATCCTTTCGCGCCCGCCCTGGTGGACGCCGCGGAAGTTCCTGATCGTGGTCATCTCGCTTCTCCTGACGCTCGTCGTCTTCATCATCTGGAACCGCATTCTCAACCGTCTCGTCACGCGCCGGAGCCGTGCGCTCCTGCGCGAGCAGCTGGCCCTGGCCGAGGCGGAGCTCAAGGTCGGCGAACGGACACGGCTCGCGATCGAGCTCCACGACACCCTCTCGCAGAACCTCGCCGCCGTCGCCTGCCAGGTCGCCGCGTCGCGCAACCTGGTCGGCGCAGACGACGCGCTCGCCAGGAGCGTCAGCTCGCCGTCGAGGATGCCGCCGCAGTCCGCCGGGGCGTCCCAGACGAAGGAGTACGTGCCGTTCGTGAGCGCGAGGAGTCCGGTCGCGACGGATTCGCCGTTCAGCGAAGCGGTGAGCGTCACCGTCTTTTCGCCGCGAGCGGAAAAGTCCAATTCACAAAGGAGCTTGCTGTTATCGGTGTCCGGCGTCATTTTGATGCCGGTCAGATGCGTTTTCGGCACGACTTCGAGCCATACGGGCGCGAAAATGCCGGTCGTGCGCGTATACATACAACCGTAAGAGGTGTAGCGCTCGCATTGCTTGCCGGACGGTTGCGTGGTGTCACGCGCATCACCCTCACAGCAGACGGTGATGACGTTTTCGCCGCGCACGGCTTTCTCCGTGATATCGAAAGAGAAGGGAGTATAGCCGCCGCGATGCACGCCGACGGACTCGCCGTTGACGAAGACCTCGGTCGTGTGATACGCCGCCTCGAAGTTGAGCAGGACGCGTTCGTTTTCGCTATAATCCAGTGTCACGACCTTGCGATACCAGCAGGCGAGAATGAAGTCCTTATATCCGATGCCGGAAAGCGGGCTTTCGGGGCAGAACGGGACGTGAATGATCTGATCGAATTTTTCGGCTTTTGCAAAGCCGCGGGCTCTGCCGCTTTTGCCGAAGTCAAAGGAAAATTCCCATTCGCCGCAGAGATTCGTCCAATTTTTGCGGACGAGCTCAGGGCGGGGATACGCGTTTCTGGAAGTCATATCTTTGATTCCTTTCTGCAAGAATGATCTTGACGACTTCATCATATCACAGAAGCGGAATCCTGTCAACATCAAACCGAAAAACCTTGATTTTTTGCCGATTTATTCAAAAAAATAAAATGGGATATACTTTTGTATAAAGAGATAAAAAATCTTGCGGGCAATTCATTTTCGCATGTCACAGAAAACGACATCGATCGTGGCGGTGCCGTTTTGCAGGCGGAGCGGCAAACGGGTGCCTGCGTCGATCCAAATCGTGGTGCCGTCGCACGTGCAGACGTAGCACGAGAGACTTCCGACGCGCTCTTTGATGATTTTCCAGCGTCCGTTTTCGGACAGAGAAAAGAGGGAAAGCCACGTGTCGGCGCGCACGCGCCCGTCGGGCAAGGAGAGCGACGTTTCGCCGAACGCGATCTTCCTCTCGCCGCCGGAAGCGAGAAAGCGGACGCCGTCCGTTTCGGGCGCGCACGTCAAGGTCAGCGTCAGAGGATCGCCGAGTGCGATCTCGGCGTCAAAGGCGGTGCCGCCGTCTGTCACGCGCACGGAAAAGACGGCATCGCTCGTCTGATAGGCGAGCAGGGTTTTCATGTTTGGCGTCGTGCCGCAGGACGCGAGCGCGGCGAGCAGAGCAGTCAAAAGCAGGTATAAAAGGATTCGTTTCATGGCCATTCCTCCGATTTCTTGGTGCTTTCATATATATTCGTTCGGAAAAAGAACGATTCCTCTTGCAAAAAACGAATGAAGATGATAAAATGAAAATAAATATGAAGAAAAATGCATCGGGAGGATATTATGACTCTTGTGATTATGGCGGCGGGCATGGGCAGCCGCTTCGGCGGAATGAAACAGTTGACGCCCCTGACGGATGAGGGCGAATTCATTATGGATTTTTCGATCTATGACGCATTGCAGGCGGGATTCGATCGTTTCGCCATCATTATTAAGGAAGAAAACGAAGAACTCTTTGAGGAGAAGATCGGGCGGCGGTTGCGCGCGAACGGCGTTTCGCTTCGCTACGTCTATCAGAAGCAGGAGCTTCCTGCCGGCTTCACGGTGCCGGAGGGGCGCGTCAAGCCGTTCGGCACGGCACACGCGATCCTTTCCGTCGGACCGATCGACGAGAATTTCGGCGTGATCAACGCCGACGACTGCTACGGCAGAGATATGTTTATGAAGCTCGCGGGCTTCCTGCGCACGGCAAAAGAGGACGGCAAGGGACATTTCTGTATGGTTGGCTATGAAGTGAAAAACACGCTCAGCGATCACGGAACGGTGTCACGCGGCGTGTGTGAAATCGACGAAAACGGCTATCTGCGCAAGGTCGTGGAAAATAAAAAGATCGAGCGCGGTGCGGACGGCGTGATCCGCAATACGGCTGACGACGGCTCGCAGGCGACGCTCGGTGAGAATACGACCGTTTCCATGAACTGCTTCGGCTTCACGCCGTCGTTCATGGACGGACTTCCTGCGCTGTTCTTGGAATTTTTGCAAAAGAACAGCGCCGACCTCTCCAAATGCGAATTCCTTCTGCCCGACTCGGTTCAGCACGCGATCGACAGCGGGAAAGCGGACCTTCGTGTGCTGAAAACGGACGCTGTGTGGCAGGGCGTGACGAACCGCGCCGACAGCGAAATCTTCCGCGATTTCATGCGTGAGCAAAAAGCGCAGGGCATCTATCCGAAGCATCTTTGGAAAAACGGTTGATCCGCGATCGCCGTGACGAAAAAATAAGGAGAAAAATTTGAAAAAGAAAACGATTCTTTTCTCCGTAGTCGTAGCGGCGTTTCGGCTCATCGCGTATATGATCTTTTCCGGATTTTGCAAGAACACGACCGTGTTTCTCTCCGGTTTTACGGTTTCCGACGCCGGAAGCTCACCGCTTTTCTTTACGAGAAGAAAAGCTTGGCAAAAGAAACGTGCTGTGAGCACGGCTAAAAGTCTGTGCTGATTTTTTCTGTGCACACCGTTCACGATCGAGCGGAACGCTCGCGGGCTTTCTTTTTGCAACCTTTTTCTTTGCCCGTGGGAGAAAAAGTTGACGTTCTTCTTTTCGCAAAGAAGAAGTTGACGTATATGAAAAAATCCTCTTGCGGTCGCAAGAGGATTTTTCTTTTTATCTGTCTTCGCGGTAATAGTTCACGCCGACGGCGGACGGTGCGTTGCTCCGTTTGCCCTTGCGCATCGAGGTGAAAATCAGCACGAGCGCCGTAATGAGGAACGGCAACGCCTTAAAGACCTGCGGCGGAATCGACGTCAGCCAGCCGAACGCCTTCGGGAACGCGTAAGCGATCGAGTCGTTATAAACTTCCAGCGCCTTGAAAATGCCGAACACAAACGTGCCCAGAATCGCGCGGGCGGGATTCCAGTTTGCGAAAATGACGAGCGCCACCGCGATCCATCCGTAGCCCTGTGTCCAAAGACTGAAGCTCGGGTCTTCCCCGCTGATGTTCAGTGCCATATAGTAGCCGCCGATGCCCATGATCGCGGAGCCCGCGGCAATGTGCAGATATTTATAGCGATTGATATTCACGCCGCAGGAGTCCGCCGCGGCGGGATTTTCGCCGATCGCGCGCACTTTCAAACCGGATTTCGTGTGTTCAAGATACCACCACGCGACAATCGCGATCACGATGCCGAGATAAATGAACAGATTGTGCGAGAAGAACGCCTTGCCGAAGAACGGCAGATCGGAGAGCCCGGGAATGTGGATCGCTGAAAAGCCCTTCACAATCGCGGGATGCGCGTTCATCGACGGCCAGCCGGTCTTGCCCATGCGGACGCCCTGCGCCACCACGTAATATACGCCGAGCCCGAGCGTCGTCAGCGTCAAACCGGTGACGTTCTGGTTCGCCTGCAACGTGACGGTAAATAACGCGAACAGCAGTCCGCAAAGCGCGCCGAACACCGCCGCCGCCAGAATGCCGAGAAAAATGCTGTTCGTCCAACAGCCGATCAGATAGCCGAACATCGCGCTGACCGCCATCGTGCCTTCCACGCCGAGGTTCAAGCTGCCGGCTTTTTCGTTCAGAATTTCACCGACCGTGCCATAAAGAAGCGGGATGTTATAAACGAGGATGCAATAGACAAACGTCGTTAAAATTTCCATATCAGCAGCCCTCCTCTTTCTTTGCGATCTTGAAGCGGAGCAAAAAGTCTGCCAGCAGAACGGCAAATAAGATCATGCCCTGCAAAACGTCGGCGAAACGGGAGTCGATCGTGCCGAACTGCACGCTCGCCTGTCCGCATCCGAAGCGCAATACGCAAATGAGGATCGACGTGATCACGATACCGACCGTGTCCAGCTTCGCGAGCCACGCCACAACCACGCCCGTCCAGCCCACGCTGTCCGTGAACGTGCTGGAAAGCGAGCCGGCGCTCATGAATTTGAAGAAGCCCGCCAGACCGACGAGCGCGGACGAAAGAAACATCGTGCGAATGATGATCTTGCCCGTCTTCATGCCGGCATATTTCGCCGTGCCCATGCTGTCGCCGAGGACGGCGATCTCATAGCCATGTTTGGTTTTTTTCAGATAGATATACGTCAAAACGCCGATCAAAAGCGCAAAGATCAGCGCCCACGAGATCGAATACTTGCCGATTTTGATCGCGGGGATCGCGATTTTCGTCAAATCATCGCCCTGCACCGCGGGGATCAATCCCGCGACATCGCGGATGTTGGCAAACTTCGGGCGCTCGGTGTCCGCGCGCAGAAAGACGTTCCACGACGCTTTCGTGTCGCCGAAAAACGCCACGATATAGAGCGCCACGTAGTTGAGCATCAACGTGAGAAGCGTTTCGTTGGTATTGAATTTGACTTTCAGCACCGCCACGATCGCGCCCCACAAGCCCGCCGCGACCATCGCAGCGGCGATCATAAGGAGAATCGTCAGCGCCGGTGCACCGACGACACCGAAGCGAAGCGGGATATACGCCGCCGCCATCGCGCCGATCAGAAACTGTCCCTCGCCGCCGACGTTCCAGAAGCGCATTTTATACGCAATGGAGAGCGCGACGGACGTGATGATCAGCGGGACAAGCATATCAATGAAGTTTTTGACCTGCGTCTGCGGGAAACGACTCCCCGGCAGACCGATCGTCACCATTTTGCCGTAATACGAAAGCGGATTCACGCCGAACGTCAACAGGATCAGCGCGCCGAGAATCAGTGCCGCGACGATCGATGCCACATAATAGAGTATTTTCGTTTTGACGGGGACGTTTTCCCGTTTGATCAGATGGTAATTCTTCATACGGTCTCCCCTTCCCGAACGATGTTGGTGTCCTTGGCGATGCCGGTCTTCTTCTCGTCGTCGTTGCGGACGAGGTTCAGCGCGCCGGTCATCATCATGCCGATCTCCTCTTTCGTGGTCTTCGCCGCGTGGACGACGCCCATGACTTCGCCGTGGCAGATGACCATGATCTTATCACAGAGCGCCAGCATCACGTCGAGGTCTTCGCCAACGAACAGAATACCGACGTCGTTTTTCTTTTGCTGATTCAGAATGTCGTAGATCGCGTAGGATGAGTTGATGTCGAGCCCGCGAACGGGATACGCCGTGACGATGACGTTCGGACCGCTCTTGATCTCTCTGCCGACGAGGACCTTCTGCACGTTGCCGCCGGACAGACGGCGCACGGGCGTTTCCACAGACGGCGTGACGACGCCGAGTTCGCGCACGACCGTTTCCGCCTCTTCCCTGCCGCGCTTGCGGTCCATAAACGGATTGAACGGACCGTTTTCGTGGTAAGATTTCAGCAGCATATTGTCGATAATGGAAAGCGACGGTGCGAGCCCCATGCCGAGACGGTCCTCGGGAATGAAGCTCATCGCGATGCCTTTTTCGATGATCGCTTTCGGGGGAAGTCCCACGATATTCTCGCCCTTATGGACGATCTCGCCGCCCACGATCGGACGAAGCCCCGCGATCGCCTCGCAAAGCTCCTTCTGTCCGCATCCGGCGATGCCCGCCACGCCGAGAATCTCGCCGCCGCGGATATAGAAATTGATGTTCTTGATGGCGAGCGCGCCCTCATCGTTCCGGATCGAAAGATCGCGGATTTCGAGCAGCGGCTTTTTCTTTTCGATGATCGGGCGTTCGATGTTCAGATCGACCTTGTGCCCGACCATCATATCGGTCAGACTCTGCTCGGTCGCTTCCGACGTTTCCACCGTGCCGATGTATTCGCCCTTGCGAAGAATGGTCACGCGGTCGCTGATTTCCAGCACCTCGTTGAGCTTGTGCGTGATGATGATGATCGAATGTCCCTCCGCTTTCATTTTGCGGAGAACGTCGAAGAGTTTTTTCGTTTCCTGCACGGTCAGCACCGCGGTCGGCTCGTCGAGAATGATCACCTTGGCGCCGTAATACAGCACCTTGATGATTTCGAGCGTCTGCTTTTCGCTGACTGCCATGTTATATACTTTTTTCGTCGGGTCTATTTCAAAGCCGAACGTGCGGCTGATGTTTTCGATTTCTTCATAGCGGTTTTTGCGGAGGAGCTGCTCCGCAAAACCGAATTTAGCGGCGCGGCATCCCGTCGAGAGGAACGCGCCGAGCTTCGCGGCACCTTTTTTGCCTTCTTGCGCCGCAGCAAGCTTTTCACGGAAAGGATAGGTTTTCTTTTCTCTGCCGAGCCAGATATTATCTGCCGCAGAAAAAACGTCCACGAGCTTAAAATGCTGGTGCACCATACCGATGCCCAGCTTCTTGGAATCCTCGGGAGAGGTAATCTCCACTTTTTCGCCATTAACGAAAATTTCTCCGGAATCCGGACGGTATATGCCCGAAAGCATATTCATGAGCGTCGTTTTTCCGGAGCCATTCTCCCCGAGCAGGGCGAGGATTTCGCCCTGTCGGAGAGACAAATTGACATTCTTATTGGCAACGACCTTCGTGCCGAACGATTTTGTGATATTTTTCAGTTCTATTGCATATTCCGCTGCCATAAGAACACTCCTTGTTTTTTGTATTAGCCGTTGGTGACGTCGATGATGCCCTCGACGAAGTAGTTCATGCTGCCCTTGATGATGCCGTCCACTGCGGAAGCATCGCCGACCGTGGAAGCCGCGCCGTCTGCCACAACGCTGTAAGTCGTGTTGTCCTCGGAGATGACGACGATGCCGCCGTTGGTTTTCAGAGGAGCGGTGGTCTTGACGACGTTGCCGCTTTCGTCAAAGGAGAGCTTGACGTTGGAGAAGACATCCCATTCGCCGCTTTCGATCATGGTTCTGACAGCGTTGACTTTCGCCTCGGTGTCAGAGGTGCAGTT
>CALEJO010000017.1 GCA_937898155.1 uncultured Clostridia bacterium
TGGTTATCACCGTTTTGTCTGCGTTTGCGTTTGCCCGATTGGAATTCAAGGGCAAAGACCTGCTCTTTGCCGGTCTGCTCGCCACCATGATGATTCCGGGTGAGCTATTCACCATCACCAACTATCTGACCGTATCAAAACTCGGATGGATGAAGACGTATACGGTTCTGATCGTGCCGTTCCTCGTTAGCGTATTCTACATCTATCTGCTCCGGCAGAATTTCCTGCAAATCCCGAACGAGCTTTATCTGGCGGCAAAGGTGGATGGCACGAGCGACATCAAATATCTTTGGCGCGTGATGGTTCCGCTGTCGCTCCCGACGCTGATCTCCATCACGATTTTGAAGATGATGGGCGCATGGAACTCCTACATCTGGCCTCGTCTCGTGACGAGCGACGATGCACACCGCCTGGTCACGAACGGACTGCGCAACGCCTTTACGGAAACGACGGGCGATGTCAACTATCCCGTGCAGATGGCCGCGGTCGCGCTGGTTTCGGCTCCGCTGTTCCTTGTATTTCTGTTCCTGCGGAAATACATTATGAAGGGTGTCAGCCGCAGCGGTATCAAAGGTTGATGAGCTTATAAGAAGAGGATATAAGCTTGGAAACATAAAAATTTTTGGGAGGAAAACATGAAGAGACAATCCATTCTAGCTGTGTTGCTTGCGGTCGCAATCCTTGTGACGTCGTTTCTGATGACATCCTGCGGCGGTCCGAAAGCGGCACCCAACTTCGAAGTGCCGGACGTCGGATACGACGGCGGCGAAGTCACGATCACGTTCTACCATACGATGGGCTCCAATCTGAGCGACGTGCTGAATCTTTATGTGGAAGAGTTCAACAAGCTCTACCCGAATATTCACATCGTTCACGAGCAAGTCGGCGGTTATGACGACGTGCGTGACCAGGTGAGCACCGAGATCACGGTCGGCAGTCAGCCCAACATCGCTTACTGCTATCCGGACCATGTGGCGCTTTATAACCTCGCAGGCGCGGTCGCGACGCTGGACAACCTGATCGACAGCACGATCGAAGTGACAAGAGCCGACGGCACGAAGGAAGTCCTCGGACTGACCGACGCGCAGAAGGCGGACTTTATCGAGGGCTATTACGAGGAAGGCCGTCAGTTCGGCGACGGACTGATGTATACGATGCCGTTCTCGAAATCCACGGAAGTCCTTTACTACAACAAGACATTCTTTGACGAAAACGGGCTGACCGTTCCGACCACCTGGGCGGAAATGGAAACGCTTTGCCAAAGAATCCATGAGATCGATCCCACGGCGATCCCGCTCGGATACGACAGCGAAGCGAACTGGTTCATCACGATGTGCGAGCAGTATGGCTCCGACTACACGAGCGCGACGGGCGACCATTATCTCTTTGACAACGAGACCAACCGCGGCTTCATCGAAATGTTCCGCAACTGGTATCAAAAGGGCTATCTGACCACGCAGAAGATTTACGGCGCTTATACGTCCGGACTCTTCGTCGCGGATACGGGCATTCGCAGTTATATGTCCATCGGTTCTTCCGCGGGTGCAACGCATCAGCGCCCGACCAAGGTGGACGACGCGTATCCGTTTGAGGTCGGCATCGCATCCATTCCGCAGGTCGATCAGGACAACCGCAAGGTGATCTCGCAGGGCCCGTCGGTCTGCATTTTCAAGAAAGACAATCCGCAGGAGGTCGTCGCCTCGTGGCTCTTCGTGAAATTCCTCACGACGTCCGTGGAATTCCAGGCGGAATTCTCGATGGCTTCCGGCTACGTTCCGGTCATGAAATCCGTGGCGGAAAATCCCGCATATGCCGCGTTCCTCGCGAAAGCGGACGGCGGTGACTACGTTTCCGCGCTCAGCGCGAAGATCTGCCTCGAACAGGAAGACGCTTACTACACGTCTCCCGCGTTCAACGGCTCGTCCACCGCGCGTGATCAGGTCGGTGCGCTTCTCGTGAAATGTCTCACGCTGAACGAGAGCGATGGCGCGATCAAGGATCAGATTCAGGCCGCGTTCAAAGCCGCCATCGAAGAGTGCGAATACCGCAACTGATCTCCATGAAACAACTACAAAAAATCATTTCGCTTTTCCTTTTGCTCGGAATGGTTGCCGGTTGCTTCCTTGCTTGCGGGGAAGAGCAGGAACCGCCCGTGACGGAAAATACGGACTTTGCCGCCTCGGTGACGCTGGATTTTTCCTCCGACACGCTCAAAGAGGAAGTGACGGTCAAAACGTTCGTTGACGGTGATACCACGCACTTTTTCGTGCCGACCTTAGTCGCGGAATCCGGCGTGCTGAAAGCGCGCTATCTCGCGATTAATACGCCGGAATCGACCGGCAAAATCGAGGAATACGGCAAAAAAGCATCCGAATTCACAAAAGAGAAGCTCTCCGCCGCGACGTCGATCGTGATCGAATCCGACGACGGCAACTGGAATCTCGATGCCACGGGCGGACGGCATCTCGTGTGGGTGTGGTATCGGACGGACGAAACGACGCCGTATCGCAATCTGAACATCGAAATTCTGCAAAACGGCTTGGCGATCGCGTCTTCGTCGGCGAACAACCGCTACGGCGAAACGTGCGTTGCCGCCATCGCGCAGGCAAAAGCACAGAAGCTTTCCCTATATTCCGGGCAGAAAGATCCCGATTTCTTCTACGGGGACGCCGTAGAGCTGACGCTCAGCGAGCTTCGCACGCACGTCGCCGACTATAACGGCGTCAAGGTCGCGTTCGAGGGCATCATCATCCGCAATAACAGCAACACGGTCTACGTGGAGGATTACGACGCGGAAACCGGCATTTATTACGGCATGGCGGTTTATTACGGCTACGGATTGGCAGGCGAGGGACTCGAAATTCTGTCGGTCGGCAACCGCGCGCGGATTGTCGGCACCGTCCAGTATTATGAGGCGGGCGGGACCTATCAGGTCTCTGGGCTGAGCTATCGCGCGATGAAGCCGGACGATCCGGGCAATATCCGCAAGATCAGCGACGGTCATTCCCCCGCTTACGTTCCGACGGACGCGAAGACATTCGTAAACGGCACGATCTCCGTGGAAACGGAGGACGGCGCGGTCGAATATCCGTATGCGGCGCTGACGATGAATACGTCGCTCTCCATGCAAAGTCTGACCGTCAAAAGCGTCTATACCACGATGAACGAGGACAGCTCCTCGTTCGGTGCCATGACGCTGACGTGCGAATCGGACGGTGTGACGGTTTCCGTCCGCACGGTCGTTCTTTACGACGAAGAGAAAAACGTCATCACGGCGGACGCCTATGAGGGAAAACGCATCGACGTCCGCGGGCTTGTCGATTATTTCGACGGCACTTATCAAATCAAGGTTTTCTCCGCAAATGACATTATGGAAAATTAAAAAAAACAAAAAATAAAATAAAAAAGGAGTAAAACATGAAAAAACTGATCGCATTTGTTCTTGTCCTTGCGCTTTTCGCAATCGCCCTCGTTGGGTGCGGTTCCGGAAACGACGAACTGACTGCCGCGAAAGATTATCTTTATGCCATGTATAAAGATGCCGCGGAAAAGACGCCCTCCGACTATACGGTCGTCGGCGCCGTTGTCAGAAACGGTATCACCTATACCGTCGAGTGGACGGTTGACGTGACCGAAGGCGTCACGGTGGTTGTCGGCGAAGACAAAATGGTCACCATCGACGTCAATGAAAAAGCGACGGAAGCCATTCCTTACGTGCTGACCGCTACGCTGAAAGATCCCGACGGCAAGACCGTCTCCACCACCTTCAATCACACCGTTCCGATGTTCAAGGAACTGACTTGGGCGGAATACATCGCTACGGAAAAGGGCGAGACCGTCGTCGTCAAAGGCGTGGTGACCGGACTCATGGCAAAATCCAAGGGCAACAGCTACAACTGCATTTATTTCCAGGATGCTGATGGCGGTTATTACGCTTACGGCACCGCGACCGATCCGATCACCGACGACGGATTGGAAGTCGGTATGACGATCCGCGTCACCGGCAATAAAGACCTTTACAGCGGCACGCACGAAATCGCGCAGAGCACGGGGGTCGTGGAGATTTTGGATTCCGGCAAGACCGAAGTCACCCCTGCTGATTTCACCGAAAAATATCTGAACGCTACTTCTCTGAAAGACGAAACTATCACCGCACAGCAGTCGATGCTCGTCACGCTGAAAGGCGTCGAGATCACCGGCGAGGATACGGCGAACGGTTATTATAAATTCAAACTCGGCTCGCTCGAATCTTATGCCAGAATTTCTTCCTCTGTTTGCCCGTTGACCAAGGACGATCAGGCGAAGTTCATCGCGGATCATGCTTCTCACCTCGGTTGGACGGCAAACGCCACGGGTGTCATCTGTGTTTATGACGGCGCGTTCTATCTCACCCCTGTCACCGTGGACGCGTTTGAATATGTCAGCTTGCCCGAAAAGGACGACGCCGGCATGGTCGCATTCGAGAAAGATAATCTCACCTTTGAAACTGAATTTGCGGAAGAGACCGTCGTGGATCTCCGCGCCGCAGGTCAGGGATATAACCAAGTCGCCATCGCATGGGCTTCCGACAGCGAATTCGCAACGGTCGCGGATGGCAAGCTGACCATCACGCTTCCCGACGAGGATACCGTCGTCACGCTGACGGCAACGCTGACCAGCGGCTCTGTCACCGAGACGAAGGAATTCTCCGTCAAGATCGCGGCTCCTGCCGATGACCTCTGCGAAGCAGACGTCGTGGAAAAAGCGCTGGCTCTCGAAGATGGCAAGGCGCTGAATGGTAAACAGGTTCTCCGCGGCGAGATCGTTTCGATTGACACGGCTTACAGTGCAGATTATAACAACATCACCGTCACGATCAAGGTCGGCGAAGCTACGTTCCAGTGCTATCGTTTGACCGGCGGCGAAGACCTCGCGGTCGGCGACGTGATCACCGTCACGGGTATCATTAAGAACTATAAGGGCACAATCGAATTTGATAAGGGTTGCGTCTATTCCAAAGACATGAGCGTGGATGACGCGAAGATGCTTGTCGTCGCGGAAAAAGCGGTCGCTCTCGAAGAGGGCAAGGCGCTGAACGGCAAACAGGTCCTCCGCGGCGAGATCGTTTCGATCGATACGGCGTATAGCGCAGACTACGGCAACATCACCGTCACGATTAAGGTCGGCGAAAACACGATTCAGTGCTATCGTTTGACCGGCGGTGAAGACCTCGCAGTCGGCGATGTGATCACCGTCACGGGTATCATCAAGAACTACAAAGGCACGATCGAATTTGACAAGGGTTGCACCTACGTGAAATAAAGTCGGAACGGAAAACCCAAAAATGCGGCACTTCGGTGCCGCATTTTTTTGTGTCGCATCGTCGCTCCTCTCGCAAGAAAAGCGGAAAGCGGCTATTGACTTTTTTTCGGATCCGTGGTATCATAAAAAGGAAGAAATCGGACGGAAAGGGGCGTTTGTCACATGGGAATTTCACGCCGTGCGGCGCGCGAATGTGCGCTGAAAGCGCTTTATAGCTATGATTTTAACCGCGAGGAGGAGCCGGAACTGTTTTTCGCACGGATGTGCGAGGAGGGCGAGGTGCCTTGCGATGACTTCGCGAAGGGACTCTTTCTCGGGACGCTCGAAAAAATCGCGGCACTCGACGAAAAAATCGCCGAAAACGCGAAGGGCTGGAAGTTTTCCCGCATCGCGCGAATGTCCCTCGCGATCATGCGCCTCGCGGCGTATGAGATGCTCTTTGCCGGCACGCCGAAAGCAATTGCGATCAACGAGGCGGTCGAGCTGGCAAAGGCGTATGACACCGATGACGCGCCCGCTTTTATCAACGGCGTGCTGAACGCGCTGGCACCTGCGGAGGAAAACGCATGAGAGTGCTCGGCATCGACACCAGCAATTATACGACATCCGTCGCGCTGGCGACGGAGAATTCTTATCGGATGGAGCGGCGGATTCTGACCGTCGCGCAAGGGGAGTGCGGGCTTCGACAAAGCAACGCGCTTTTTTTGCATACGGTCAATTTGCCGGAGCTGATGCGCACACTTGCACCGGCATCGGACGGCGCGATCGACGCGGTAGCGGTCAGCACCCGCCCACGTGACGTCGAGGGCTCGTATATGCCGTGCTTTCTGGCGGGTGTTTCCGCGGCGGAAAGCGTCGCGGCGTCTCTCGGCGTGCCGCTCTACTCTTTCTCGCATCAGGCGGGACACGTGATGGCGGCGGTCCGCACGTGCGGCAGTCCCGAGGTGGGAAGCCATGAGTTTTTGGCGTTTCACCTGTCGGGCGGCACGACGGAACTGCTGTTGGCGCGTCCCGATCCCGACCTCGGGTTCGCGGTCGAGATCATCGGGCAGACGTGTGATCTTTCCGCGGGGCAGATCATCGACCGCATCGGTGTGATGCTCGGTCTGACGTTCCCGTGCGGCGGCGAGCTGGAAAAGCTTGCGGCAAAGGCGACTTCTTCCGTGCGCGTGCATCCCTGTCTGCGCGGCGTGGACTGCCATTTGTCCGGTGCGGAGAATCAGGCGCAAAAGATGATCGCGGACGGCGCATCGCCCGAGACGGTCGCGCGGTTCGCGCTCGATATGGTCTTTGCGACGATCGCCGGCATGACCAAGGCGGCGCGCGAGGAATATCCCACGCTCCCGATCGTTTACGCGGGCGGCGTGATGCGCAACGCGTATCTGAAAACGAAACTCAAAGGCACGTTCCGCGGCGTGTATTTCGCGGACACGGAGCTTTCAAGCGATAACGCCGTCGGCACGGCGTATTTGGGACTCGAAAAACGGCGTCGGGAGGGGTAAAATGGAACGACGGACGATCACCGTTTCGGAGCTGAACGAATTTATCAAGCTCCTGCTCGAAGACGACGAATTCCTCATGAACGTCTCGGTGCAGGGCGAAATTTCCAATTTTACGAATCATTATAAGACGGGGCATTTCTATTTCTCGCTGAAAGACGAGGGAAGCGCCGTCAAAGCAGTCATGTTCAAGGGCAACGCGTCGAAGCTGAAATTCATGCCGGAGAACGGCATGCGCGTCGTCGTGCGGGGCCGCGTGGGCGCGTATCCGCGGGACGGCGTGTATCAAATTTATGCGGAATCCATGGAGCCGGACGGCGTGGGCGCGCTGTATATCGCCTACGAACAGCTCAAAGCGAAGCTCGAAAAGGAAGGACTGTTCGACGCGGCGCGCAAAAAGCCCCTGCCGAAGATCCCGACGCGCATCGGCGTCATCACGTCGCCGACTGGCGCGGCGATCCGCGACATCATCAATATTCTCGGCAGACGCTTTCCGCTCGCGGAAGCGGTGCTGTATCCCGCCCTTGTGCAGGGCGAAAGCGCGGCGCCCGATCTGACGCGCGGCATCGACTATTTCAATGCCGCGGGCAACGTGGATGTGATCATCATCGGACGCGGCGGCGGCTCGATCGAGGATTTGTGGGCGTTCAACGACGAAACGCTCGTGCGTCATGTCGCGGCGTCCCGTATCCCCGTTATTTCGGCGGTGGGGCACGAAACGGACTTCACGCTCTGCGATTTTGCCGCGGATCGGCGCGCGCCGACTCCCTCGGCGGCGGCGGAGCTCGCTGTGCCCGAGACGGCGGAGCTTTGCCGGAAACTGCAAAACGTGACGACGCATCTGACGCTCGTGCTGGGGAAAAAGATCGACCTTTGTCGGGAGCGGCTGACGCGGTCGGCGGAAGCGCGCGTGATGAAAAATCCGCAGAATTTTATCGACGATCAGCGCTTGGCGCTTGGGATGGAGGAGCGCGCGCTTTATGATCGGATGCGCGCCGTGCTGACGGGGAAGCGTGCCGCATTCGCGGCTTCCGCGGCGAAGCTGGATGCGCTCAGCCCGCTTGCCGTGATCTCGCGCGGATACAGCGCGGTCTTCGACGGGGACGGAAAGCTTGTGCGGAACGTCAGTCAAACCGCCGTCGGTCAAGAATTGTCGCTTTTGCTGACTGACGGAACCGTTTTTGCCGATGTAAAGAAAATTCAAGAGAAAAAATGAAGCGCAGCAAATGAATTTTCGATTCTATACAGAAATATAACGATAAAAATACTCTTGTATTAAATTAGGAGGAGCCGATGGAAAACGCAAAAAAGGAGCCGACGTTTGAGGCGGCGATCGCGCGGCTGGAAGAAATCGTGCGTGCGATGGAAAGCGGAAACGCGATGCTGGACGAATCGCTTTCGCTCTTTGAAGAGGGCGTGAAGCTCGTGAAATACTGCACAGAAAAACTCGACGGTGCGGAGCAGCGTGTGAAGCTTCTGCAAAAAAATGAGGATGGCATCACGGAGACGGACTTCGTGAAAGCGGAGGGTTAATATGGATATCAAACAACGAATTGCGGAGAACGCGGCGCTGACGGACGCGGCACTCTCCGAGTGCCTGCACTCTCCGGATCCCGCGACGGACAAACTCTACGAGGCAATGCGATACAGCACGATGTCCGGCGGCAAGCGGATCCGCCCGTTTCTGACACTGGAATTCTCGCGCCTGTTCGGCGGGACAGACGAGGCGGCAATGCCTTTTGCGTGCGCGATCGAGTGCGTTCACTCATCGTCTCTGATCCACGACGATATGCCGTGCATGGACAACGACGCGCTTCGCCGCGGAAAACCGACGAACCACATTGTGTTCGGCGAAGATATCGCACTTTTGGCGGGTGACGCGCTGATAACGCGCGGCTATGAGTTGGCGGCGCGGAACGACCGCGTAGCACCCGAAATCGCGCTTTCCGCGACGGCGATGCTTCTGCGGGATGCCGGCGGCGAGGGCATGGCCGGCGGTCAGCAGATAGACTTGGATGCCGAGAAAACGAAGCCGGATTTTGAGACGCTTTGCAAAATGCATCGCAAAAAGACGGGCGCGCTGATCCGCGCGGCGGCACTGCTCGGCGTGCACGCGGCGGGAATCACCGATCCGCAGGACGCGCGCTATCGCGCGGCGGAAGCTTACGCCGCCGGCATCGGGCTCGCGTTTCAGATCGTGGACGACATTCTCGACGTGGAGGGCGACGCGGCGACGCTCGGCAAAAATACGCATATGGACGCTGAAATGGGGAAGACGACGTTTCTCAGCTTCATGACGGTGCCCGAGGCGCGCGCATACGCGCAAAAAGCGACGGACGAGGCGATCGAAGCGATCCGACCTTACGCGGGCGCCGAAACGCTGATCGCGCTTGCCGAGTATCTGCTGACGAGAAAGAACTGATTTTTCAGTCGAAACGAAAAAAAGAATCTTACGCAAAAAAACGGCGGGGTCCCGCCGTTTTTTATTTTGCGATGAGAAGAAAAAAGGGAGGGCGGCGAGTCACTCGCTACCCGTCCGCAAAAAGCGAAAATCGAGGCAAAAGGAGAGGGAAAGCACGAAATTATACAAAAAGATAAACCCGGACATACAAGTGTATGAAATGGGAAAAGGCAAGCGAATTCATGACAAAAACGAAGGCAAAAAGATTACATTCTTTTTGACGGGCACGATTCACCAAATCGTCGCGGCGTGCATAGGATAAAAAGAGGTGAAGTCGATGGAGAGCGTGATTCGGAGGAGAAAACGGCTTGGTAGGCGCTTTTGTTTGGCGCTGGCGATCCTGCTTGCGGCGGCGGTGTTGCTCCTCGGCTATATGAACGCCGAAGCGGATGACATTCTCGTCGCGGTGGCGAGCCGACAGATGACAAACCACATGACGACGATCGTCAACGAGGCGGTCGCGACGGTGACGGCGAAGCCGTGCTATGCCGACGCGGCGTTCGTGACGCTTCGCTATGGGGAAGACGGCAAGATCACGTCCGTTTCGACGAACACGGCGATGCTGAACGCGATGCGCGCGGAGATCACGAACCGCGTGTCCGACGCACTCGCTGCGCTTGCCGAATATCCCGTCGCGGTATCGTATGAGAACATCTTCAACGACGTATTTCTGTTTCACTTTTTCCCCGGGCTGAAGATCGACATCACGGTGGAGCCGTTCGGCTCGGTCGAAAGCGAGGTGCAAAGCCGCTTCACGGACGCGGGTATCAACCAGACGAATCATGTTGTCGAGATGCAGATCAAGACGAGCGTGACGGTGCTTCTCATTGAGAAAATCGAGCGCGTGGAGACGACCACGAACGTGTGTATTGCGGAGACGGTCATCGTCGGCGACGTGCCGAGCGTGTGGCTCTCCGGAAAATAAAAAACGAGGTGTGGGCTGACAAATCAGCTCACACCTCTCGCATTATTCTTCTGTATAATAAGAATAATACATCTGTATTATTTCGGCGAAACGCCGGTCTCGTCGAAGTCGGGAATGAAGCTTTCCACGGCGGCTTCGCCGCCTTGGAGAAAGCCGTTTCGAATGCCGATCTTCTCTGCGAACGCGACGACTTTTTGATATTCGTATTTCGTGAGTTTGCGGTCAAGCTCGGAGTGCGCGGCGGGCGCCGCCACGCAGGGGGTGAACTGGCTCATAATGCTGAGATAGATACGGTCGCCGTAGGTTTCATATAATTCGCGAAGGACCGCCATCGAATCGTCGGTGTGCCCGGGCAAAACGAGATGGCGAACGATGACGCCGCGCTCCATGATGCCGTCGGCACGGAACTTGATGTCGCCGCATTGACGCACCATCTCGGCGATCGCCGCACGGGCGACGTCGGGATAGTCGGGCGCCGCGGACAGCGCACCCGCGAGGGTGGGGGAGGCGTATTTGAAGTCCGGCAGGTAGATATCCACGTAGCCGTCAAGCGAGCGGAGCGTTTCGACGGACTCATAGCCGCTCGAATTATAGACGACGGGAAGCGTCATGCCGCGCGTTCTTGCGAGGTTGAGCGCGGCGCGGATGTGCGGGACGAAATGCGTCGGCGTGACGAGATTGATGTTGAGCGCACCCTGTGCTTCGAGCTCGGAGAAAATATCGGCGAGGCGTTCCGTCGTGATCTCACGCCCGCGATGCCCGTGGGTGATGCTTTGATTCTGACAGAAAACGCACCGCAGTCCGCATCCCGCGAAAAAAACGGTGCCGCTCCCGACCGTGCCGGAGAGACACGGTTCTTCCCAAAAATGGAGCGCGGCGCGGGCGACGCGGAGCGCGTCCGTTTCGCCGCAAACGCCGGTTTGCTTTGTGCGGTCGATGCCGCAGTTGCGCGGACAGAGCCGGCAGGCAGAATAGTTCTTCATTTCAGCTTTTGCTGACGCATCCAGAAGTTCATCACGAACCCGTGCGGCAGAATCTTGGCGAGCCCGACTTGCAGGCGTGCCGTAAAGCCGAATTTGCTGACGTCTTTGCCGCGACGCACGTCGCGCCACGCGCGCGTGACGATCTCGTCGGCTTCATACATGGCGACGTATTTTTTGACGACGGCGTTTTCCTTGTCCGCGATCGCGCGGTCGAAAAATTCCGTCTTCGTCCAGAACGGGCAGACCGCCGTGACGGTGATGCCGCGCGGACGAAGCTCGCGATTCAGCGCGCGGCTGAAACTCAGCACGAACGCCTTGGTCGCGCCGTAAACATTGATATACGGGATCGGCTGGAACGCCGCGACGGAGGCGATATTGACGATCTTCGCGCCACTTTTCATATACGGCACGGAATTTTGGCAGAGCGCGATCACCGCCTCGCAGTTGAGATCGACCATATTGAGATTCTCTTCAACGGGCGTATCGAGCGTGGCGCAGAATTTGCCGAAGCCGCTGGCATTTATCAGCATAACGATCTCCGGCGTTTCTTCTTCGAGCATCGCGGCATAGCGCGCATAGCTCTCCTTACACGAAAGATCGAGTGCGATTGGACGGACAGGGAACGGGAGCGCCTCTTTCAGCGCTTCGAGGCGGTCGGCACGGCGGGCGATCACCCATAGCTCGTCAAACGCGACGTGTTCGGCGATCGTTTCGGCAAACCGGCGTCCCATGCCGCTGGACGCGCCGGTGATAACGGCGATTTTTTTCATATCGGATTCCTTTCTTTCGCGGGCGGATCAAAAATATTTGGACATGGTTTCGCTGACGGGCGAAAAGTCGGTGCGGCGTTTCGAGAGAAGCCACTCGATCACGTCGCCGTCGCGGTAGGCGGCATTGATGCCGTCGTTGTGCCCGAAGCCGTGCAGCACGGTCAACGAGACGTCGCCGCCGTTTTTGGCAAGCGCATCGACCATGAGCTCGGCATAGACCAGCGGCACGGCGGTGTCGTCCTCGCCGTGATAAGCGCGCACGGGCGTGCCGACCAGATTCGGCGTCCGCCACGACATTCCGCCGCCCGCGATTGGCGCGAGCGCGGCGAAGAACGAGGGAAACGTCATGCCGATCGCCCACGTGCCGTAGCCGCCCATACTGCCGCCGGTTAGCGTGACGCGCGCGCGATCGACGCGGTATTCGTCGATCACGCCGTCGATGATCTTTTTCAGTTCAAACGGGATATTGTCCCAGACGCAGTCGGCGGGGCATTGCGGGCACAGCACGAGCGCGGGAATCTCACGTCCCTCGGCGATGAGCTTCGGAATGCCGTGCCGCGTCAGATGATCGAGCACGGTGCCGCGTTCGCCCGCGCCGTGCAGGTAAACGATCATTGGCAGAGCTTGCGGCGCGTCCTCCGGCAAATATAATTCATAATTCATGAAAAAGCCGTCCTCGACGGTTTTGCGAATGCGGATCATAGAAAACTCCTCAAAATGATTTTATCCATATTCTATCACAAACGACGGTTTTTTACAAGATTTTGGGTGAAAATCTTGCAAAAAACGGGCAGGTATGATACAATCAAGAGGAAGAAAATCACGCTTCAAGGATCGGTCCGATCCCGGTAATTTATAAAAAGATTAGCGGGGGAATCGAAAATGAACATTTTGATCGGCGGCGTATACAACGACATTATTGAAAACGTAATGAAGCAGAACTGAACTGCCCCAAATTGTGCAGACAGCACAAAAAAACACCCCTAT
>CALEJO010000018.1 GCA_937898155.1 uncultured Clostridia bacterium
CGGTGTCCGGTTGGCAGTGGCAGGGCTAAAAGATGGCGGAGAGAGCTGACATCGCCGGGATCGGCAGACGGATCGCGGAGATTAGGCGCGAGGTAGGACTCACCCAGGAGCAGTTGGCGGAGCGCGCGGGCATATCAGTTGTCCACCTTTGCAACATCGAGCTCGGCAAGAAAACGCCCGGGCTAACGGTGCTGATCCGAATCGCCGAAGCCCTCGAAGTGGCGACCGACTGGATCCTGCGTGCGGAAACGCCGGGAACCTACGCCGTGGCAAACGAGAAGATCGGCGACCTTCTCGAAGACTGCACGGGAAGCGAAATGCAGGACTTCCTCCGCATCCTCGAAGACGTGAAAAAGGCGGTCCGCAGAAAGTAAAAACAGAGCAAACCGAGGTGCGCCCGGTTTGCTCTATTACATTTTGCCCGATTTTTCTTACGTTTTGCTTAATCCTACATTTTGGGATTAAGCACTTTTCAAAAATTAAAAATCCTTGTGCTGCAAGGGTTTTCGGGCTTATCGTGTTTGCAACATTTACATTTTGCCATGTTTTCATTATATTTTGCTTAATCCTAAAATGTAGGATTAAGCACTTTTGAGTGCCTATTTCTAAGGATAGGCAACTATCCCTCCGCGACAAAGAAAAGCCCTTGTGGGCGGTTTTTGAGCCGAAAAAACCGCCTATGTACGTCCGGAATCCTGACTTCGCAGACCGCAAAAATTGATACGCAGTAAACAATGAAAAAAGCTCTGGAAAGATTTTTCCGAAAACCTCTTGACAAACCCAAAGTGCGGTGTTATAATAAATGTGCCAAATGGCTCAATAACGATCGAGAGGCATTTTATGAGAAGCAGAGACGATTCCTTGTTCGGAAAAATCGTAGATTACGTCAACGCCTATTTCGAGGAGAACGGACGCTCGCCGTCTACCCGCGAAATCGAAAAAGTGGTGGGCGTGTCCCGCGCGACGGTGCAAAGGTATCTTACGGCATTGCAGGAGCGCGGAGAAATCGAATACGATGGGCATCGCGGAATCGTCACGCCCGAGATGCGTGAGATGACCGAATCGAACCGCATGCAAATGGGTTCTTCGATCCCTTGCGGTCCCTTCGGTGAGGTTACAGAGTCTGCCGAACTGGAATATATTCGCCTGCCGATCGCTCTGACAGGTCCCGGCGAGTTCTTCCTTTTGGAAGCCAACGGCGACTCCATGATAAACGCCGGGATCGAAAACGGCGACAAGGTGCTGATCCGTCAGCAGAGTGTTCCCGAAGAGGGAAAGATCGTTGCGTGTCTCTACGAAAACGATAAGACCACGCTCAAACGCTTCCACCGCGTCAGCGCGAATGAAGTGCATCTGATCCCCGAAAACGACGACTATCAGCCGATCGTGATCAAGGGCAACGATCTGAACAAATTGCAGATTCAGGGCGTGGCAACGATGGTGATGAAGAAATTATAAATTGGAACTGAAAATTGTTGCTGTTCTGACGATAAAAATATATGAAAGAGGGAAAGTAAAATGGATTGTAATTTTAGTGAAACTCAATTTGCCTTTGGATTGATGAGAGAACTGATGCAAAAGTTTTCCCCTACTAAAGGATATTTTATCGAGTGCCCGTCAACTGTTGTTGAAGGGAAAACAGGCTACGACCTAAAAATGTACAACAAATATACTGCTATCTTTCTCCAATTTAAAATACCGGAATTCATTTCATATTCTAAAGGAAAGGAATGGAATGATTTCAAAATGCCTTATTATCGTTTTAAGATTTGGCCTGACTCAACATCACAACAGCATAATACACTTGTGAAGCTGGCGAATCAAAAGGTAAATCCCACCAATAAAGTATTTTACGTGTCTCCGGGTTTTTATACCGAGAAGGATTTTAATATGCATTATTCGAAAGGATCGATATACAGCAATACTGTTTTCGTTTCTTGTAGATATTTGCCCACGATATCAGGCGACGACAAGCATTGTGTTACATATACAAAAAACACACATGGTATATACAAAAAGTTTTTTCATTCCGAACCATATGAAGTTAATGATAAAGAAGAATCGGATGATGTAATCAAAAATATTCAAGGCTATGACTTCATACAAGGTGAAGTTTTGCTGGAGCGACTAAAAGGCTTTTTTTCTGATCTTCAATATGACGGTAAAAGTGTTAAGAATATGAATCTTCATGAAATATGCAACGGATTACAGGCAACTTACGGTATTACTACCTTTATTATTTGCAAACAATAATTTGATGTTGGGATAGAAATATGTGAGTTTTATTTCTGGAAAAAATCAATTTAAACATTAGTGCAAAAACCCATAAAGGTTATCATTTGAAAGGTGAAAACGGAATTGAACAATCATCGAACAGACGACGGCAGACGCGCGATGCCAAAGCTCAAATGCCCGCTCTGCGGGAAACGTTGTGCCGATGTGGCAGACGCGAAACTGTGGAATAAAAGCGAGCTGAAGCCGCTTGAGGTGCTGCCCGACGCGGACTACATCATCGAGTGCCCGCACTGTCACGCACCGCTCGCATTGAGCATCAAGGATTTGCGTGCGCCCGCATCCGTCAAAAGAGAGAATATGTCGGTCAGCGTTATGACCGCAAGTTAAAAACCATCCTCCCGGCTGAGAATTCGGGAAACAAGGGTCGGTATCCATAGAAAACCGCAGACTCGGTCTGTGTCGTTTTACCTTGGATACCGACCTTTTATTTTTGCAAAAAAGAAAGGAAAAACATAAATGAAAGAATCAACTTACAAAACCTATGAGGAACTGCCGCTGTTCCTGAACGCGGATACCGTGGCGCAGGTGCTGGGTATCGCCAAGTCCTCGGCGTATGAACTGATGCACGAAAAAGATTTTCCCGCGATTCGTGTCGGTAACCGGATGCTCGTGGAGAAAAGCAAATTCAAAGCGTGGGCAGACAAAGAAGCAACGGGGGAGGAAACGAAATGACGTCACCGGAATCCTATTGGGCCGCTCTGCACGAAATGCCGGAAGGCATTCGAGATCGTCTTGAAAATGCGGAACTCACCGAAAAAGAATACCGCAGGCTGTGTCCCGCCATGGATCGGTTGTGGAATGCTTTCGGTATTCGATGCCTCGGGCGGTATTACAGCAATAAAGATATTCAGGATATCATCCTCACCAGTTGCAAAGTCGAAGTGTTCGAAAACGCGGTCAAGTACGTCAAGCCCAACCCGGGAACAGGGGCGACATATCAGTTGGCATCCGCTCTGTTTCTGTTCTTTGCTTTCGGAGATCGGATCGAAGACGAATACAAAAAGGGCAAGATGGACGGACTCCGGTTGCAGCTCATCGTGCACTCGTATCTTTACGATGCGGAACTGTTTGTCGACAACCGGATCTTCACGTCGAGGTACAAGATTTCTTTTGATGAGAAAGATGATCCGAAATCCAGTCTCGCTTTTCTGAAAGAGTACATCGACAAGCGTGAGAAGGAGAAGAAAAACGATTATTTCATTCTGCCGAAGCAGGTGATGAATATGGATCTCTCCGGCGGTGAACTTTTGGTTTACACGGTGCTGATGTATTATGAAAATCGGGAAACGTATTCCTGCTATCCGTCGTTCAGAAGCATCGGTTCCATCACGCACATGACCAGGAACACTGTGATGAAACACGTCAGGGGACTCGAGCAGAAGGGGCTGATCGAAACCGAACCAACGCAGGTCACTCTTCGAGACGGGGGCAAACATAACGGAACACTCCTCTATCATATCAAGCCGATCGCGGATGCGTGGGAAGCGTTCGAGCAACGGCAACTGAAAGCGCTCTATGAAGAATCTGCCAGAGTCAACGCGCAAAAAGCCCTCGAAGAATACGATAAAAAGCACCCGAGAACCAAGCCGGAGAAGGAAACGGAAAAGGTCAAAAAGGCATCGGAAAAGCCCCTAAAATCTGCCGAAATCGAGGAAGAACTGCCGTTTTGAGCAGGGTCGATTTCGGAGCAGGATAAAGCCGTGTCTCATCACGGCAGACCACACCGCCCGGCAACGCCGGTCGGGGCTTTTCCCGAGGTGTTTCGGGCATTTTGGGGCGTATTTGGTGCGCGGGCGGGTTTCCGTCCGTGCATCAGGTACGGATTTTGCGGTCTCAAAACGAAAATAACGCCCGTGTTGCAAGGATAATACGGGTGTCTCAACCATACACACACAGAAAAAGGAGAAGAAAATGGCAAAAGACAATATGATTGCCAAGGGCGTCCGTATGCCGCAGGAAATGTGGGATATGTGCGATACCATGACGGAGAAAACAAGTGAATCATCCCGCAACGAATTCATCCGCCGCGCCGTGGAATTCTATATCGAATATCTGAATCACGAACGGTTCGTTGAGTTCCTGACCCCCGCGCTCGAGTCGGTCATCGACGGAAAGATCAAAGATTCCGAGGACAGGATCGCGAGAATTATTTTCAAACTCGCGGTCGATCAGAACTTTCTCGCGCACCTCATCGGCAATCAGTATGACTACCGTGAAGAAGATCTTGAAGAGATCCGGCACGATTCCGTGGAGGAAGTCCGGAGCACGAATGGTCAGATCTCTCTTACAAAGGCGTACCGCGACGGGCATAGAAACTGATGGCAAAGCTGATTCTCAAAGCGCCGTTTTACGGTCCGAAATCAAAAACTCCCGCGGGAAAAGGTCGCGGCGGATACGCGGAATACATTGCGACCCGCGAGGGTGTCGAGGTCATTTCGAGAAGCGGTATGGCTGATTATATCGGGGAAAGGCGCGGCTCGAACGGTTTGTTTTCCGATAAAGGCGTGCCGATCGAACTGTCAAAGATCAAAGCCGAGATCGATTCGCTCAAGGGAAACATGTGGGGACTCATCTTTTCTCTGACGCGTGCCGATGCCGAACGGCTCGGGTATAACAGCGCCGAGCAGTGGATAAATCTGCTTCGCTCCCGCAGAAACGATATCGCTTTCGAAATGCACATCAAACCCGAAAATCTTCGTTGGTACGCGGCGTATCATCAGAAAGAAAAGAATCCACACGTGCATATGCTCGTGTGGTCGGAAAATCCAGGCGAACCTTATCTGACGGTCGGTGGCATCGAACGCATCAAAAAAGTGATCTCCGACGATATTTTCCGCCAGGACAAGATGAGTATTTATCAAAAGCAGACCGAGGTCCGCGACGAAATCAAAGCGGAATTCCGTAAAAAACTTTCCGAAATCGCCGAAGAGATCCGTCGGTCTTCGTTCGATTGCCCCGCGCTGGAAGAAAAACTTCTTCAACTTTCCGAACGGCTTTCGTCTGTCAAAGGCAAAAAGGTTTACGGATATTTGCGCGCAAATGATAAAAAACTCGTCAACGAAATCGTAAAAACTCTTGCGGAAAACGAAAAGATCTCCGCGCTCTATGACGTGTGGCACGAGTGCCGGTGCGAAGAGTTCCGCGCCTATACCGACAAGATGCCGGAGAAGATTCCGCTCGAAGAGAACGAAGAATTCAAATCCATCCGCAACGCCGTGGTCAAACTTGCGTCGGATCTCGGGGTGCTTCCGGAACGGGACGAACCGAATCTGCACTACGATTACGAGCCGGGATTTTCTCATTCGACCGTGCAAAAGGCAAAAGAAATGTTCGAGGCGGGCGAGGTCCAAAAAGCGGCGGACTATTTGTTGCAGGCGGGCAGACAGGGAAATCAATATGCTTACGCCTATCTCGGCGACTGTTATCTGCGCGGAAAGTATCTGAAAAAGGATACCGACCTCGGCGAAAGTTATCTGAGCCGTGCGGCAGGTGCTGGTATCGAATACGCGAATTACCGGCTCGGCAAATTTTATCTTTCAAGTTCCGACGAAGACGTGTGGGAATACGCCGAAGAGGGTTTGCAATTCAGCGCGGAAAAAGGAAACGGGTGCGCGGCATACGC
>CALEJO010000019.1 GCA_937898155.1 uncultured Clostridia bacterium
GGGCTTTCTTTTTGCAATCTTTTTCTTTGCCCGTCAAAGAAAAAGTTGGCGTTCTTCTTTTCGCAAAGAAAAACGGCAAAAAAGCCCCGCCGAGCCGGCGGGGCTTTCATCATTCATTTTTGCAAAAACGCTTCCGTTTCCGCGCGCGTCGGAATCGACGGCTGCGCGCCGAGCCGCGTGCAGGCGATCGACGCCGCCACGCTGCCGAATTTCGCCGCCTCCGCAAGCGGCTTGCCCGCCGCCAGCTCCGCGACCATACCGCCGCAGAAGGTGTCGCCCGCCGCGGTCGTATCCACGGGATCGACCTTCGGGCACGGGAACCGCTTTCCGTCCAGTTCAAACCCGTCGCCGCCGAGCGTGACGATCAGATTGCCGTTCACCGTCTTGCGAAGCGCGTCGCGTCCGCCGAGAAGCCCTGCTTCCGTTTCGTTCGGGATCACCAGATCGCACGCCGAAAGGAACGGCGCGATCTCCGCATTCGCCGGCGCGGGATTCAGGATGACAAACATTCCTTTCTCACGCCCCTTGCGGAGCGCGTAGCCGATCGTCGGGATCGGATTTTCCAGTTGCACGAGCAAAATGTCGCCCGCGTTCGCGCTCGCGAGCGCGTCGTCCACGTCCGCTTCACAGAGCGCCGCATTCGCGCCCTTGTCGAGAATGATGCGGTTGTCGCCATCGGTCAGCACGATCACCGCCGTGCCGCTGGGCGTGCCCGCCACCGTGCGGACGTGCGACACGTCGATGCCGTCTGCGGCAAGCGATTCTTTCGCTTCCCTGCCGAACGTGTCATCGCCGACGCAGGCACACATCACGACGTCGCCGCCGAGCCGTGCCGCCGCGACCGCCTGATTGGCGCCCTTGCCGCCGTGCGCGGTGCAAAAGCCGCTTCCCGTCAGCGTTTCACCCTTGGCGGGCATATACGGCGCGCGGATGATAAAGTCGGTATTGATACTGCCGACCACGAAAATTTTCTTTTTCATAAATTCCTCTTTCCGGTCAAGCCAAATGCGTCATCGTCTTATCGACGAGGGAATTGATCTCGACCTTGCCGACGCCGAAGATCGACGTATCGACCTTGCCGTTCAGCGGCACGAGCCATTCCTCGCCGATACAGCCGAGCCCGCCGCGCATGCCGAGGATCGAGCCGACCGTCGCGCCGTTGCAGTCCGTGTCGAAGCCCTGTTCGACCGCCATGCAGATCGAGCGACCGTAGTCACCCTTGCCGTAGAGGAGCGCCGCCGCCACGATCTCCGCGTTGGAAATCGTGTGGCACCAGTCATGTCCGTTGCGCTCGTCATATCTCTGATGGAGGTCCGCGAAGAACGCTTCCTCGCTGACGCCCGCCTTGAACTGCGCGAGCACGTCCATGATTCTTTCATAAAGCCGGGAGGTAGACGGAATCTGCGAAAGACCTCCGAGTAGAATCTTCTCGATATCGTTCGTTCCTGCCGCGCACGCGAGCATCGCCGCGACGAACATCTCGCCGTAAATGCCGTTCTTCACCTGCGCGATGCAACCGTCGCGCCACGCCATATCCGCCGCCGTTTCGGGATCGCCGGGGTTGATATAGCCGAAATAGTCGCCGCGGATCTGCGCGCCGATCCATTCACGGAACGGGTTTTTGTAGATTGCGGATTCGGGCGGCAGATAGCCGTTGACGAAGTTGCGGAACGCGACGCGCTCTGCCGTGCAGTAGGCGTCCTTCGACTGTCTGGCGAGCCAAATACGCGAAACATCGCAAGGCGTGAACTCGCGTCCGTATTTGGAAACGAGAACTTGATACAGCACCGTGTAGTTCGTGTCGTCATCGACGGGCATGCAGTCCACCACGTCGGCGAAGCATCTGCCGCTGAGGCGGAATTTATAGGTCGCGATCATCTGCTCCGTCACGTCCGTCGAGCGGATATAGCGGTGCATCGGATAGTTGCCGGACTGTTTGAGCAGCGGATGAAGCTCATTCGTGCGAATACCCTCGACTGGCTTGCCAAGCAGACAACCGCAGATGCGGCCAAACCACGCGCCCGCGATCTTGTCGCGGAGCGTTTTCTGCGAAACGCGCATCGACGGCACGAGCTTCAGGTTGCGCAGACGCCGGATGCCTTCGAGATCGGACGGCTCGTCATAGGCATAGCCCGCCTTGGTCGGCGCGTTCAGAACGAGGTGAAACAGCACGTCCGAAACCTGCTCTTTGCTGTCGCCGATCGGCATTTTCGCCACCGCGTTAAACAGATCCTCATAGGATTCGATGTCGAGTCCTTCCTCGACCGACTGACGGAATTCCGTCGGAAGCTGAGCGGAATAGACCTCCCAATCGTGCATTTTCTGAATGATCGGTTTGATCTTGCGTTCGTTTTCCATTTCCTCCACGATGCGCGTATCGCTGCCAAACACGAGCGCGTCGAGCGTCGTGCCGAAGAGCTTCGCGATCTGAATAAGGTTCGTGACGTCGGGCGTCGCGATGCCCTTTTCCCACTTTTGGATCGCCTGACGGGAGACCGCCAGCTTCTCCGCAAGCTGTTCCTGCGAGAGCTTCGCGTCCGAGCGGAGCTTATAGATGATTTGAGACAGATTCATATAGATTCCTCCTCTATCGTTTCTTTCTGTTTACGATTTTATTATAGAACGCCGACCGCGCTTTTTCAAGTCGATTGTGCTTCGCAAAAGACGCAACCGGCGGTTGCCTATGATGAACGGCAGTCCGCCGCGCCGCGATAGACTGCCGTTTTTTCTTTATGCCAAAGCGATGTCTGCGGCGAGCACGATCTCGTGCGCGCTCTTGCCGATCTGCACGTTGACCTTGCCTTTGCGCTCGGTCCACGCGTTCGTCGCAAGCGAGACGAAGCGCAGGTCTTTCTTTCTTGCCGTGACGGTCACGGTCTTGCTCTCGTGTGCACGCAGAGCGACCTTGGCAAATCCTTTCAACTCGCGCACGGGGCGATCCGCTTCGCCGGCGGGAGCATCAACGTAAAGCTGTGCCGCCTCTTTGCCGTCCACATCCGAGTCGTTCGTCACGGTGAATGTCGCCGCGATCTCGTCGCCGAGGTCTTTGACTTGCAGATCCCCGTAAGTGAAAGTCGAATACGAAAGCCCGAAGCCGAACGGGAACAGCACGGGGGCGTTTGCCGTCTCAAAGTAGCGATAGCCGACGCCGAGTTTTTCTTCATAGCGGAATACGTCAGGATCGTGATACGCGCGCATCGCGGGAATATCCTCCGCGTGAAGCGCGAAGGTCTCCGTCAGCTTGCCGCTCGGATTGACCGCGCCTGTCAGCACCTTTGCCAGCACGGGATTGCCGCATTGACCGAGATAACCCGCCCAGACGACCGCGTCCACCGCGTCGATCCACGCCGACATATCGACCGCGGAGCCCGCAAACACGACGACAATCACCTTTTTGCCCGTCTTGGCGAGATGCAGAATGATCTCCTCTTCCTCGCGCGAAAGGCGGATCGTCTGACGATCGCGTCCCTCCGTTTCGACGGAGCTGGGATTCCCGACCTCGACGATCACCGCATCGCGCGCAAGAAGCTCGTCTTTTGCGCTGATCGCGCTGCCGTTCATGCAGGCGCTGCCGCCGACGTTCTCGCGCACCGTTTCCCGATAGCAGACATCATAGCCGAGCTCGGCAAGCGCGTGGCCGAGGCGGACGTATTCCTTCGTCGGCACGACACGCGCCGAACCGCCGCCCGCGTAATAATTGCGCTCCGGCGCACCCGTGACGACAAGCTTTTCGCCCGAAAGCGGGAGCGCGTGATTTTTGTTTTTGAGAAGCACGATGCCCTCTTCGGCGATCTTCGCCGCGATCTGCTCGCGTTCCTCGACCGTCAGATCGACCTTGCGGAGCTTGCTTTCCGCGCCGCATTTGTCCGCGAGCGCGATCACGCGCGATGCCGCCGCGTCGAGCGCGTCGGGATCGATCAGCCCGTTTGCGAGGTCTTCGATGCACTGCTTTTCTCTGCCGTTGTTGTGCGGCATTTCAAGGTCGATGCCCGCGTTGATCGAGCGCGACGAACGGCGCACCGCCGACCAGTCGGACATCACAAGCCCGTCAAAGCCCATTTCGCCGCGCAGGCGATCAAAGAGCGGCCTGTTTTCGGACACCAGAACACCGTTCAGCACGTTATAGGAGCACATCACCGTCCACGGCTTCGCTTCGAGCGCGATCTCGAACTGGCGGAGATAAATCTCGCAAAGCGTTCTTTCATCGACCTCGGAGGAGCCGAACAGACGCGCGTATTCGATATTGTTGCAGCAGAAATGTTTGAGGCATGTGCCGACGTGCTCGGACTGCACGCCGACGATATAGCTTCTCGCCATCATGCCGGCGAGCAGCGGGTCTTCGCTGTAATATTCAAAGTTGCGTCCGCAGATCGGCACGCGCTTGATATTGACCGCCGGCCCGAGGATCACGTCCATGCCGAGGTCCACGCAGTCGCAACCGATCGCCTTGCCCTGCTGTTCGGCAAGCGCCGTATTCCACGTGTGCGAGAGAATCTGCGTGGACGGATAGGCGATCGACGGATGGCTCCCGAACGAGCCGTCGTGCAAATCGAGCGGCGCGCGAACGCCGACCGGCCCGTCGGAAAGGCGGAAACGATACAGTTTCCCGTCGAAATCCTCGTTGTTCCAGTCGTTTTTACCCATGACCAGTCTGCGTTTTTCATCTGCCGTCAAGTCTTTGACATTCATAAATAATCTCCTTTCGCCCGGGCGCCCGCCCGTCCTGCGCCGGACAAAGCCGGCACGCGGTCTTTTTTTCCATTTTATCATACCCCGACAAAAAAGGCAAGGGAAAGTGCTGTTTTTCTCTTGCACTTTTTTGCCGAATGATCTATAATAGCATCAAGCAAACACTGAGGAGGATTTTTCAATGAAACGGTATCTGCTCACACCCGAAGGCAACTTTTATAAAGCCAATATGCACTGTCACAGCACGCTTTCCGACGGCAAGCTCACCGTCGAAGAGCTGAAAGAAATCTACAAGCGCCACGGCTATTCGATCATCGCGTTCACCGACCATAACGTGCTGATCGATCATTCCGATCTGAACGACGAGAGCTTCATGGCGATCACCGGCTATGAAATGGACGTCCTCGACGCGCGGCAGGACCGCTCGTATAACCACACGCCCTGCACGCACATCTGCTTTTATTCCAAGGACCCGCATAACGAGGTGATCCCCTGCTATAATCCGAAATACGTATTCGGCAATCATCCGGACCTTGCCGCCGCGCAGAGATACAGCGGCACGCCGGACTATGAAAGACGGTATTGGGAAACCAACAAATTCATCCGCAAGACCTGCGCCGAGGGCTTCCTCGCGTGCTTTAACCATCCCACGTGGTCGATCCAGGATCTCGACGAATACCGCAATATCGAGGGCGTGTTCGCGATGGAGGTCTATAACCACTCCTGCTGGGTCGGCGGCTGGCCGGAGATCAACGACCACGCCTACGACGATATGCTCCGCCGCGGCAAACGCATTTTCCCGATCGCAGCGGACGATAACCACGACCGCTTCCCCGAAGGCCATCCGCGTTTCGATTCCTGCGGCGGCTTCATCATGATCCGCGCCCCGAAGCTCGAATACGGCGCAATTATGACGGCGCTCGAAGCGGGCGATTTCTACGCTTCGACAGGTCCGGAAATTTACGAAATCTATGCCGAGGACGAAACGATCCACGTCAAAACGTCCCCCGCCGCCCGCATCAAGCTGACGACCTACGGCAGACGCGCCGACTGCGCAACGGGCGAAAAAGACGGCGAGCTGATCACGGAAGCGACCTTTTCCGTGCTCGGACTTTACGACCGTTATTGCCGCATCACCGTGGACGACGGACATGGACATTTCGCGTGGTCGCGCGCGTTCTTCGATGCCTGCGGCATGGAAAACGGCAGATACGACGATCAGGCGTTCCGCAGATAACCTCCCCCCCCCGCTTT
>CALEJO010000020.1 GCA_937898155.1 uncultured Clostridia bacterium
TCTTTGCGGATGTCGATGCCGAATTTAGCATACATACGCATCATGCCAGGAATACGCTTCTCGATAGTGCCTTCGCCGTGGAGCATATCGATGAGCGGTGTATCCAGCCAAACAGCTACGCCGTCCAAAGCTTTAACGCCTTTGCCGCGAGCGGTGCTTTCGCGAATGATGGAAGCAGCAGCAACGTCACGGGTTTCCAGCGGATGCACATAGACTTCGCCTTCGCTGTTGATCAGCTTCGCGCCGAGTCCGCGCACCTTTTCGGTAACCAGCGCGCCGTAGATCTGCGCCGGGAACGCAACGCCGGTGGGATGATACTGCAGCGTATCCTGATAGAGCAGCTTCGCGCCCGCGCGGTATGCCAGCACCAGACCGTCCGCCGTCGCGCCGTAATGGTTGCTGGTCGGGAAGCCCTGATAGTGCATGCGTCCCGCGCCGCCGGTGGAGATGATCACGCACTTCGCGCGCGCGATCCTGACCTCGCCGGTTTCCATGTTCAGCAGAACCGCGCCCGCCGCGTGACCGTTTTCGTCCTTGATGATTTCGATCGCCGCCGTGAAGTCCACCACCGGGATCTTGCGGTTGAGCACTTCGTCGCGCAGCGTGCGCATGATCTCCGCGCCGGAATAATCCTTTGCCGCGTGCATCCGCTTGCGCGAGGTGCCGCCGCCGTGCGTCGTCAGCATCGTGCCGTCCGGCGCTTTGTCGAATTCCACGCCGAGCTCGTTCAGCCATAAAATCGCCTCGGGCGCCTCGCTGACGAGCTTATACAGGAGCGCCGGCTTCGCGGCGAAATGTCCGCCGCCGAACGCGTCGAGATAGTGGATCGCGGGCGAATCGTTCGGCTTGTCCGCCGCTTGAATGCCGCCCTCCGCCATCATCGTGTTGGTGTCTCCGATGCGGAGCTTCGTGACGATCGTCACGCGCGCGCCTGCTTTTTTGGCTTCGATCGCCGCCGAGGCGCCGGCACCGCCGCCGCCGATGATCAGCACGTCCGTGTCGATCGCGGGTGCGGTCAAATCCACGTCAGCCGCTTGAATCCGGCTCTTTCCCTGCAAGAGCGTCGCCAGCTCGTGCGGCACCTTGTCGCCTTTGTTTTTTCCGATCGAGAGAACGGAAAATTGATCTTTTTTATAGTCGGGATGGAACGCTTCGAGCAGTGCGTCCTTCTCCTCCGCCGTCATGCGGCGCGGTTCCATCTCCGCATTTGCCGCGCGGTTGGCGGCAACCTTTTTCATCGAATCTAACATTTCGTTTTCCATGTGCCGCCCTCCTTATTTCTCGATCTCGCGGTGATTGTAAAGCTCTTTCATCTCGTCGAGCGGCTTGCCCATCAGATCTTCGAGCAGGTCTTTGAACTCCCCGTTTTCGATCTCTTTGACGCGCGCTTCGAGATGCTCGGATTTCGGCGCGAGATATTTGCCGGTCAGCCGTCTTGCGAGGAGCGCCACCTGCGGATGCGAAATGCCCGCCGGGCAACGCGCCGAGCAGACGCCGCACATCACGCAGTCAAAGGAAAGCTCCGCGCAACGGGCGAAATCGCCTCTCTGCGCGCACGCGATATACTGCATGACGGAAAGCCCCTGCGTGCACGCTTTCGTGCAGGCGTTGCACCCGATGCAACTGTAAATTTCGGGATAGAGCTGCATCATAATCGCTTCTGTCGGTTTGATCTTCTCCATGTCGTAAACCTGCTTGACGAGCGGGAAAAACGGAAGCGTCGCCACATACATTTCGTTTTCGACCTTGGTCTGGCACGCGAGGCAGACTTTCAGCTCGCGGTCGCCTTTGATGCGATAGATCGTCGCGCACGCGCCGCAAAAACCGTTTCGGCAGCCGCATCCGCGCACGAGCTGATAGCCCGCGTATTCCATCGCGCCCATAATGGTCAGATTCGACGGGACTTCGTATCGCTTGCCCATCAGATAAACATTCACCATTTGTTCCATACGTTCTCCTTAATACTCGTCCGGCAGTTCGGAAAGCTCGTCCATGCGGAAGACCGGACCGTCCTTGCAGACGTATTTTGCGCCGATATTGCACCGTCCGCATTTGCCGACGCCGCATTTCATGCGAAGCTCCATCGTCGTATAGATTTGTTTTTCATCAAAGCCGAGCTCTTTGAGCCCCGCGAGCGTAAATTTGATCATGATCGGCGGACCGCAGAGGATCACGGTTTTGCTCGTATCAAACGCAAGTTCCTTGACGTAGTTCGGCACGAAGCCGACGTGACCGTCCCAACCCTCTTGCTCGCGGTCGATCGTCAGATGCACGGCGGTTTTTTCCTCTTGCATCCATTCCGAAAGAATTTCATCGTAAAACGCGAGATCGTCTTTCGAGCGGGAGCCGTAAACGATGTCGATTTTCCCGTAGCGATCGCGGAAATGGCGGCAATAATTGATGACGGAACGCACGGGCGCGAGTCCGACGCCGCCCGCGATCACGAGCAGGTCCTGTCCCAAAAAGACGTCGTCCACGGGAAAACCGTTTCCGTAAGGTCCGCGCACGGTGATCTGCTGACCGACTTCGAGCATATGGAGCCAACTCGTCAGACAGCCGCACTTTTTGATCGCAAATTCCATATACTCGGTGTTTGTCGGCGACGACGTGATCGAAAACATCGCTTCGCCGACGCCGGGGATCGAAAGCATCGCGCATTGTCCCGGCTTATGAGAAAAGAG
>CALEJO010000021.1 GCA_937898155.1 uncultured Clostridia bacterium
CGAGGTGCGTATAGCGCTCGTCCTCCGGATGCACCGCGACCGCCGTATCGCCGAGCATCGTCTCGGGACGCGTCGTGGCGACGATCACGTATTCGCCCTCGCTCCCTTTGACGGGATAGCGGATATGCCAGAAGGAGCCGTCTTTTTCTTTGTATTCGACCTCGGCGTCGGAGAGCGCGGTCGCGCACTTCGGGCAGAAGTTGCTGATGCGGTATCCGCGATAGATCAGCCCTTTGTGATAAAGATCGACGAACGTCTTTTTGACCGCGGCGGAGAGGGTATCGTCCATCGTGAAACGCTCGCGCGTCCAGTCGCAGGAGATGCCGAGGGCTTTGAGCTGTTCGACAATGCGGCTGTGATATTTATCTTTCCATTCCCACACGAGATCGGTGAACGCCTCGCGTCCGAGATCGTAGCGGGAGAGCCCTTTTTCCTTGCGCAGGTTTTCTTCGACTTTGATCTGCGTGGCGATGCCGGCGTGATCGGTGCCGGGCACCCACAGCGTGCAGTAGCCGCACATTCTCTTATAGCGGATGATCGTATCCTGCAAGGTCTCGTCGAGCGCGTGGCCGAGGTGAAGCTGTCCCGTGACGTTCGGTGGCGGGATCACGACGGTGAACGGTTTTTTACTGCGGTCGATTTCGGGCGTGAAATAGCCGGCGTCGCACCACTTCTGATAGAGCGGCTTTTCGATGGCGCCGGGGTTATACGTTTTTTCCAGTTCTTTTTTCATAGTGTGATTTCCTCGTTTTGCATATTCAATTTGGAGTTCGTTTCTCCGGTGTTTGCCGGTTTTTCGGTCAGCGTGGTGCAGCGCGTGCCTTTCGGCACGACGACGCGGAGCGCGTTCGGCACGACCTCGATCACGACCTTGCGGTGCGGGAAAACTTCGCCGTCCGCGCAGAAGCCCATCGGCTCGTCGGAATAAAACGCGACCTTGCGGCATTTGCGATAGCGGATGAACGGATAGAGACTTTTGCCGTTTTCGTCGAGGTGCTTGCCGTCTTTATACTTGGGGATGATTGCGACGAATTTCGCGCGAGAGACCTTGTCCACGACGCAAAGGTCGAGCAGACCGTCGTTGGTGAACGCCGCTGGCGTCACCTGGAATCCGCCGCCGTAGAAGCGTCCGTTGCCGATAGCGCAAAGCGTCAGCTCTCGGTCGATCACCTCTTCGTCGTCGATCAGCAATTTGAAATGTTTACCCATCGGTTTTGTGAAGACGCTGACGACACCGAACGGATAGGCGAGTCCCTGCGGGACGAGTGCGCTGCGTTTGATCTCCGCGACCTTTTGCACGACTTCACAATCGAAGCCGATGTTCAGAATGTTGGCACAGTAGCGCCGCCCGAATTTGATCGCGTCCATACTGACTGCGGTGCCGAGAAGTTGACGGCGGATATCGAGCAGAGCGTCGGGATTTGAGAAGCATTTGACAAAGTCGTTGCCCGTTCCGACGGGAATGACGGCGAGCTCCGCATTCTCATGTCCGACGATGCCGTTGACGACCTCGTTCATCGTGCCGTCGCCGCCGCAGGCGTAAAAGCGAAGCAGCTCGTCGGCGTGCGATTCGCAGTATTCCGTGACGAAGCGCGTGCCGTCGCCGACGGTCGTGGTATGATAGATTTCGTAATCGGCGTGCTGTTCCTGACACGCGTAGGTGATGGAGGAGAGCAGGGCGGGCAATCTTTTTCCTTTGCCGGCCGCCGGATTGACGACAAAAATATGTTTCATGGTTTGCCCTCTGTAAATAAAATTTTGGCTAATAAAATTATTATATCAATGATGCTTCCGTCTGTCAAGACTTTCGTGCGGATTCCAAAAATCTTTCACGCGGGCGCGTGAATTTATAAAATATCGCTTTACAAAAACGAAAAAACATGATAAAATTATTCTGTAAAATTATTGTTTCGGGGAGTGAAAAATTATGATTGAAACCGTCGTGATCGAAACCATCGACGATGTGATGGAGCTGATCTCGGATCAGACGTTCAACAGCGAAATCGGACGCCTGCGCAGCGCATATTTCTTCCGCGGGATGCCGGATGCTTCGTTCAAGCTGACGACAAGCTTGCGGCGCAACTGCAAGCACCTCGCGGCAGAACTGGAACCGGCTATTTTGCGGAATTTCACGAAATACGCGAGCATCGAGGATAATGCGCTGAATACGTCGATCTGGAAGCAGATGATGGTTGGGCAACAGCACGGCTTGCCGACGCGTCTGCTCGACTGGACGCGGTCGCCGCTGATCGCGCTTCATTTTGCCAACTCGGAAAACAACTTCGATAAGCTCGACACGCGCGACGCGGTCGTTTGGCGCATCGACATGAAGGACCTCAATCGCAATTTGCCGGAAAAATATCGCGAGGCAATGAAAAAAGAGAATTCTTACGTCTTTTCCGTCGATTCGCTTCTTTCGGTGGCAGACAGCATCGAGCAATACGATGCCGATATGGGTGACGGGGCGTTCGTGAGCATCGAGCCGCCGTCCGTCGATCCGCGCATCATCAATCAGTATTCATTTTTCTCGGTGATCCCGAACGGCATCAAGGACATTGAGGACTTCCTCGGCAAGCACACGGAAAAAACGATCCGCTATCTCATCAAAAAAGAAGTCAAATGGGACGTGCGTGATCTGCTCGACCAGTTCAATATCAGCGAGCGCGTGATTTATCCAGGCCTGGACGGGCTTTCCCGTTCGCTCGCACGGCATTATTTCGTCAAAAATCAGACCGAAAACGTCAAAAATCAGACGGAAAATAAGTGAGAAAGAAGGCAGAAGCATGAAAGTAGTATTGGAGAATTTGACGAAAATCTTTCCGAGCCGGAACAAAAAAAGCCACGAGAACGTGGTGGCGGT
>CALEJO010000022.1 GCA_937898155.1 uncultured Clostridia bacterium
CAGATCACGACGGCGAGCAGCATGCCGACGAGCGGAAGCCCCGTCATATTGATGAAAACGAGGATCGTATAGCCGCCGACCATAATGATATCGCCGTGCGCGAAATTCAGCATTTTGGCAATGCCGTAAACCATCGTATAGCCGAGCGCGATCATGGCGTAGATGCCGCCGAGAGAGAGCCCGTTGATGAAAGTGATGAGTAATTCCATGATGGATTCCTTTGTGTTAAAACTTAGAAAAAACACCCGAATGCCGGCGCGGATACCGCGCCGGCGTTCGGTGAAACAGACAAAGTCGGATTATTTGGTCGCGGCTTTGATGATATACTTGATGGCGTCCTTCTGGACGTAGCCGCCCTCGTTCCACGTCATCGAGGTGCCGGTCGCACCGGAATAGGTGAAGCCGCCCTGGAATTTCGCTTTCAGGAGGTCACAGAGGTCGGACGCGCTGATGTCGGTGGAAATCTCGGTCGTTTCGGAGATTTCTTTCATCGCGTTATAGATCGCGTAAACACAGTCGTAAGCCGCCGCGCCGAACTGGTTGAGCGTTTCGGAGCCGTATTTGTTCACGTATTTGTCGATGAATTCTTTTGCGGCACCGGAGGTCGCTTTGGAATCGAAATGAGAGAGCATCGAAACTTCCTGCGGGATGGAATTGATGTTCCAGCCCTCGATGCCGTCGATGCCGTCGAAGCCGTCACAGCCGTAGTAAACGGTGTTCGGCGCGACGATGTTCTTTGCCTGCTCCATGAACTGAGAAGCGGGCTGATAATAGACGGGCATGAAGATGAACGAGCAGTTTTTCAGCGTGTCGATTTGCGAGCTGAAATCATCGGGCGCGCCGACGAAGGACGCTTCGACCGTTTTCACGTCGTCGGAGAGGAATTTCTTGAAGTTGTTGTAAAGACCGATCGAATAGTCGTCATCGGAACGATAGAAAACGCCGATTGTCTGACCTGCGCAGGTCTCGTTGATGTATTTCGCGGCGGCTTCGCCCTGAACGCCGTCGTTGAAGCACATCTGGTAGCCGTTGGCATACTTCGGAATGTCGTCACCCGTCGCGGAGGGCGTGATGAAGAAGACGTTGTCTTCGTTCGTGAGCTTGGTGATCTCGTTGCCGACACCGGTGGTGACGGAGCCGAGGGACACCTGCATACCGGAGGACATCAGCGACGCGTAGTTGGTGGACGCTTTGCCGGAATCCAGCTCGTCGTCAACCATGACGAACGAGAAGAGCTTGCCGTCCAGACCGCCTGCGGCGTTGATCTCGTCCACGGCGAGTTGCGCGGCATTCTTGACCGCGGTGCCGTAAACGGCGGCGCCGCCCGTCAGCGGGCCGGTGCAACCGATGACGAACGTGTCTTTGGAATCGCCGCATCCGAAGAAGCAGGCGACGACGGCGAACAGCATGAGCGTTGCCATCATGAGCGAAACGATTTTTTTCATGGGAAATCTCCTTTTTCAAATAAAGTATCAAAAAATATAAAAAGCGGATCGAGAACAAAATCTCAACCCGCTTGATACCGAAAACCGGTTATGCGGTCGCGGACGCGACACGCGGCGAACTTGCTATTTTGTCCCGAACACGATTTTTTCGGGGAATCAAAAGGGAAATGGTCGAAAGAATGCGCAGGCAAAGTCGGAGCAGAATCATCGGCAAAAAAAGCAAAATGGACATTGCCATGGCAATGCCCATTCCATTCTTCTCGGAAAAATCGACGCATGTCGAAGAAGCCCCACGGTTTGTGCGGCAATCTGTATTCGTGAAAACGGAAAATACAGATTTCATAACGGCTCCGACTAAAAAATTTGATATCATTTTAGCACGTTAAAACGCACTCGTCAATAGACAAATTGAACAAAATATCGAAATCCGCATGAGCGTTTTGCACAAAAGAGCATTTTTTTCGGGAAAAACGGGGAAGCCCGTCGGCAAAACGGGCTTCGGAAGCGATTTATTTCGTCGGGATCAGCTTTTCTTTGCCGCCCATATACGGACGGAGCGCGACGGGGATATTGACCGAGCCGTCGGCGTTCAGGTTGTTTTCGAGGAACGCGATCAGCATTCTCGGCGGGGCGACGACGGTGTTATTGAGCGTGTGCGCGAGATATTTTTTGCCGTCTTCGCCGTTCACGCGGATTTTCAGACGGCGCGCCTGCGCGTCGCCGAGGTTGGAGCAGCTACCGACCTCGAAATATTTCTGCTGACGAGGAGACCATGCCTCGACGTCGATGGACTTGACTTTCAGATCGGCGAGGTCGCCGGAGCAGCATTCGAGCGTGCGGACGGGGATGTCGAGCGAGCGGAAGAGATCGACGGTGTTCTGCCAGAGCTTGTCAAACCACATTTTGCTGTCCTCGGGGCGGCAAACGACGATCATTTCCTGCTTTTCAAACTGATGGATGCGGTAAACGCCGCGCTCCTCGATGCCGTGCGCGCCTTTTTCCTTGCGGAAGCAGGGCGAATAGCTCGTCAGCGTGTAGGGCAGGTCTTTTTCTTCGAGGATCTGGTCGATGAATTTGCCGATCATGGAATGTTCGCTTGTGCCGATGAGGAAGAGGTCTTCTCCCTCGATCTTATACATCATGGCGTCCATTTCGGCGAAGCTCATGACGCCGTTGACGACGTTCGAGCGGATCATGAACGGCGGGACGCAATAGGTGAATCCGCGGTCGATCATAAAATCGCGCGCATAGGAGATGACGGCGGAATGCAGACGGGCGATATCGCCCATCAGATAATAGAAGCCGTTGCCGGCGACGCGGCGTGCGGCGTCGAGGTCGATGCCGTTGAAGCGCTCCATGATGTCGCTGTGATAGGGAATCTCGAAATCGGGCACGACGGGCTCTCCGAAGCGTTCCACCTCGACGTTTTCGCTGTCGTCCTTGCCGATCGGCACGGAGGGATCGATGATGTTCGGAATGACCATCATGATCTTCGTGATCTTTTCGTCGAGTTCGGCTTCCTTGGCTTCCGCGGCGGCGAGCGCCTCGGAATTTTCCGTCACGAGCTTTTTGGCGGCTTCCGCTTCGTCGCGTTTGCCCTGCGCCATATACATTCCGATGGTCTTGGAGACCTTATTGCGGTTGGCGCGGAGCGCGTCCGCCTCCTGCTGCGTTTTGCGTTTTTCTTCGTCGAGGGCGATCACTTCGTCCACGAGCGGGAGCTTGGCGTCCTGAAACTTGTTTTTGATGTTCTGCTTCACGACGTCGGGGTTTTCGCGTAAAAATCTCAAATCGAGCATGATTTTGTCCTCTCTTCGTTGTTTTTTGGAATAAAAAAGTCTTTTCGCCCTCGGATATGGGACGAAAAGACTCCGTGTTGCCACCCATGTTGCCGCGTTTGCGGCCGCTCGTTTGCGCGATAAGGGGCGCACCCCGCGGCTTTCGCCGCCGGCTCGGGAAGCGGAAAGCCGGATTTCGCCCGCGGCTCGCACCGACCGCCGCTTCTCTGCGCACGAAAAAACCGTCATTTCTTCCTTCAATGCCATGAAAAATATAAGAATAAATAAATTATATCCTCTTTCCGATAAAAAAGCAAGCGTTTTTTCAAAAAAACGGAGGAATCTTTGAAAAAACACGCGGTTTCCTTGATTTTCTCGCGCGGTCATGGTATACTGTTCTCGCAAAACAAGGCGAAAAGAAGGTGATGTTCTTGACGAACGTAGAACGCTTCCGCGCGGTGATGAATTTTGAAAAGCCGGATCGCTTGCCCGTGCTGGAATGGGCGGGCTGGTGGGGCGATACGCTGAACCGCTGGTATGAGGAAGGACTCTCCCGCGAGATCCCGTGGGATCGCATCCAAACGCATCTCGGGCTGGATTTCATCCGCCGCGTCTGGATGCCGCTGACGACACCGGATTGTCCGCGTGCCGCTTCGCACGGTGCGCCGCTGATCGAAACGGAAGAGAATTACGAGGCGTTCAGGAAATATCTCTATCCCGCCCCGACGTGCGCGAACTGGCAAAACAAAATGAACATTTTGAAAGCGCTGAAAGACGAGCACGAGCGCGGCGACGCGATCCTGTGGTATTCCTATGACGGCTTTTTCTGGTTTCCGCGGACGCTGCTCGGCATCGAAAATCACCTCTATTCGTTCTATGACGAGCCGGAGCTGTATCACCGCATCTGCTCCGATCTCGCGGACTATATCGTGAGCCAGCTTCCCGCGATTTACGACGTGTGCCATCCCGATTTCATGGTCATTTCCGAGGATATGAGTTATAATAACGGTCCGATGCTCTCCGAAAAGCTGTTCGATGAATTTTTGCTTCCGTATTATCGGCGGATCATTCCCGAAATCAAAAAATACGGCACGAAAGTGATCGTCGATACCGACGGCGACGTTTCGATGATGATCCCGTGGCTGATGCGGGCGGGCGTGGACGGCGTGTTGCCGCTCGAACGGCAGGCGGGCGTCGATCTTTGCCGCCTGCGCGAGCAATATCCCGACTTCCTTTTCCTCGGCGGCTTCGACAAAATGACGATGTCGAAAGGGGAGGACGCGATGCGCGCGGAATTCGAGCGGCTGCTTCCCGTCATGCGCTCCGGCGGATATATCCCGTCCTGCGACCATCAGACACCGCCCGGCGTGTCGTTTGAAAACTACAAAATCTTCGTGCGTCTGCTGAAAGAATACGCCGAAAAGGCGGTCCTCTGAAAAAACATTGTCTGTTTTGCACAAAACGCGCGCGGAAAAATTGTAGAATAAGCAGAATCTAAGGAAAAAGCAAAAGATTTCTTTGCTTCCCGCGCGGATTCGTGCTATAATTTATTTTATCAAAGTGGGGAAGTATCCCGCTTGTTCCGAAAGCGAGCATCCGCCGCGTTCGGAGGATGAACGATTTGGAAATCGGAGGAAACAATTATGAAGAAAGTGATCGCTTTCGTGCTGGCGCTGACGATGGTCGCGATGGTCGCGGTCGGCTGCACGAAAATCGAAGACGACGATCCCGCGCAAAAGGGTGCGGAGATCGACATTTATATGGGGACGAAGGTGATGAATCTCGATCCCGCGATCGCCTATACCGACGAGAACACGATCAAGATTTTGAGTCTCATTTATGAAGGTCTGACGCGCGTCGGCGAAAACGGCAAGCTCGAAAAAGCCCTCGCAAAGAAGTGGGAGATCATCGAAGACGAGCACACGGGCGAAAAGAAGCTCGAGGTGACGATCAACGAGACCTATTGGTCGGACGGCTCCGTCGTGCAGGCAAACGATGTCGTTTATGCATGGCGCCGCATCCTGAGTCCCACGTTCTCCTCTCCCGCCGCGTCGATGCTTTATTGCATCAAGGGCGCGAGAGCCGCGAAGCTCGGCGAAATCTCGATTTACGACATCGGTCTGTATTCGATCTCCACGACAAAATTCGTTGTGCTCTTTGAGGAAGGAGCCGATATCGA
>CALEJO010000023.1 GCA_937898155.1 uncultured Clostridia bacterium
CCGAGCGTTGCGGAATGTATTATGTCAACGCCCGTTGGCTCGGCGGTATGCTGACCAACCACAAAACGATCCGCAGAAGCATCAACCGTCTGACCTCTCTCGAAAAGATGAAAGAGGAAGGCACGTTCGATCTTCTCCCGAAGAAAGAAGTCGCGAAGCTCGTCAAAGAGATGGGCGATCTCGAACGCAACCTCGGCGGTATCAAGGGTATGCCCGGTCTGCCGGACGCGATCTTCATCGTCGATCCGAAGAAAGAGCACAACGCCGTTCTCGAAGCGAAGAAGCTCGAAATCCCGGTCATCGCGATCGTCGATACCAACTGCGATCCTGACGATGCCGATTATATCATCCCCGGCAACGACGACGCGATCCGCGCGATCAAACTGATCTCCGGTGTGCTTGCCGATGCTGTCATCGAAGGCAAACAGGGCGAACAGACGACCGAAGAAGCTCCCGCAGAGGAAGCAACCGAAGCAACCGAAGAAGCGTAATCCGCTCGCTTGATAATTTGACAGGAGGAAACAACAATGGCTAACATTTCCGCTCAAATGGTCGGTGATCTGAAAAAGAAAACCGGCGCCGGTCTGATGGACTGCAAACGCGCGCTCGTCGAGACGGACGGCGACGTGGATGCCGCGATCAAAATTTTAAGAGAAAAAGGTCTGGCTGCTGCCGCAAAGAAAGCAGACAGAATCGCTGCCGACGGTCTCGTCGCGATCCTCAAAGAGGGCGACACCGTCGCTATGGTCGAAGTCAACTCCGAGACCGACTTCGTGGCAAAGAACGCCACGTTCGTCGAATTCGTGAACGGCATTCTCCGCACGATCATTGCCTGCAAACCGGCTGCTCTCGACGCGCTGAACGCCTGCAAATTCGACGGCACCGAATTCACCGTCGAAGCGACCGTGAAGGACAAGACCTACACGATCGGTGAGAAGATTTCCGTCCGCCGTTTCGCGATCGTGAACGGCATCACGAGCACCTACGTCCACGGAAACGGTGCGATCGGTGTCATCGCGAAATTCGATGTCGATCCCGCTGTCGCGGCGACCGAAAAATTCACCGAGTTCGCAAAGAACATCGCGCTCCAGATCGGTGCGTATGCAACGCCTTACCTCGATCGTGACTCCGTTCCCGCTTCCGCGCTGAACGAAGAAAAGGAAGTCATCCTTGCGCAGATCAAAAACGATCCGAAGAACGCTTCGAAGCCCGAAGCGATCCTCGAAAAAATGGCGATCGGCAAGCTCGGCAAATTCTACGAAGAGAACTGCCTCGTGGACAAAGAGTATGTCAAGGACGACAGCATGAAGGTCGGTCAGTATGTCGATTCCGTCGCAAAGGAACTCGGCACCTCGATCAAGATCGTCGGCTTCGAGCGCTTTGAAAAAGGCGAAGGCATCCAGAAGAGAGAAGACAACCTCGACGAGGAAGTCGCAAAGATGCTGAAAAAATAAGACCAAAGAAAAACGCCCCGCGATCGCGGGGCGTTTTTTTGATGCTTATTTCAGTTTGAACGTCATCTTCACGGGATTGTGATCGGAATGAGCGAAGCGCTCGTCCAGCGTTTCGACCCCCGTCATTTCCACATTGTCGGAGAGGAGAAAACCGTCCACGGTCAAAACGAAATTCGTCTCATCGTAGGGCTTGTCCGGGTTGCGGCACGACGGCGCGTTCGAGCCGGTGGCAAGCGTGAGCCAAGAGGGAATAATCCCGTCCGGAATCGGTTGCGCCCATGTATAGCCGGGATTTTCGATGCCGAACACCTTGGATGAATCGCCGAGAACGTCTTTGTTGAAGTCCCCGCCGCAGACGATGTAATTTCCCGCGTCGTATTTTTCCTGCATATCGGCGACAAGCATTTTCAGCTGTTCGTTCGCGATGGTGCCGTCGGAGGTGTAAGCGGAGAGGTGCATATTATAGAGATAGAGTGTCTTTCCGTTCGAGAGCGGAATTTCCGAAACGGCGTAGCACCGATCGAGATCGAGGAATTTTGTGAAACCCGTTTCGATCGGGAGCGAGCGGCGCACGGCACTTGTAATTTCGTATTTTGAGCAGGTCATGATGCCCGAAACACTCTTTCCGTGCGGGCGGAAAATCGGATAAAAGAGATAGGGAGAATCGTAATTCTGTGCGAAATCGGTATCGTAATCCGAAATATGCGGCAGAATGATTTTCCGTTCATCCACGTGATAGGAGCGCGTGGAATCGGTGTCGATCTCCTGAATGAGCAGGAAATCGGGATTTTCTTCCGCCATACGCTTTGCCATGGCTTCCGTATTGGAAATTGCCGCGTCTTTGGAGTAGGCGCGCGATTCTTTGCCGCCGTCCATAAAGAACGTATAATCGTCGCTGTATGCGCCAAACCCGATGTTCCACGTCATGACGGAAAATTCTTGATCGGCATCCGCGACCTGCGAAGCGTTGCCCGCGATGCCGAGCGGGAGATTGTCGTCGAGCCGATAGTAGTCTGCGAACGCGTAGACAAAATATCCCAAAACGGCAAAGATCAGCGCGATCAGCACTGCCGCGACGGCTTTCAAAATGGTTCCAAACGTTTTTTTCATGATATCCGCCTCCTTTTTATGATGATTTTATCATGCTTTGCGCGATTTTACAAGTCGAAATAGGAAAAAATTCCCCGAAAAAACAAATTATGAAAAAAACGCATCACAAAAGGGCGTCCGCTTTTTCGCGGGCGCCCTTGTCTGTCTCGAACTTATTCGATATCGACCGTCACTTTTTTGCCGCTGCCTGCCGCCGCCGATTTCATCAGCTGACGGATCGCTTTGGCGATCTTGCCGTGCTTGCCGATCACCTTGCCCATATCGGGTGCGGAGACGGAAAGACGGAGCGTGACGCTGTTTTCCGTTTCACCGGTGACCGTGACGACCACATCCTCGGGATGATCCACGATGGCTGTCGCGATGTCGGTGAGAGTTTTTTTCAGATCAACCATTCGCCGCTCCGATTACTCGGTAATGCCGGCCTTTTTCAGAAGGCTCTTTACCGTTTCGGTGGGCTGTGCGCCGGTCTCGACCCACTTTTTGGCTTTTTCTGCGTCGATCTTGATCTCAACGGGATTCGTCATCGGGTTGTAGTAGCCGAGTTCCTCGATGAAACGACCGTTGCGGGGATAACGGGAATCCGCGACGACGACGCGGTAGAAGGGAGCTTTCTTTGCGCCCATTCTTTTGAGTCTGATTTTAACTGCCATGATGTGTTCCTCCAAAAAATTTGAATAAATTATTTTTATAATTACTCGGTGCGAAAAAATGCGTCCGAATCATTAACGTTAAAAGGGCATTCTGCCGAATTTGCCGAGCATTTTCTTGTTTTTCCCGCCGGCGAACTGCTTCATCAGCTTGCTGGTCTGATCGAACTGTTTGAGCAGGCGATTGACGTCCTCGATGCTCGTGCCGGAGCCGCGCGCGATGCGCATTTTGCGGGAATAATTGAGCACGTCCGGCTTTTCGCGCTCGGCAGGCGTCATCGAAAGGATGATCGCTTCCGTCTTGCGGAGAAGCCCCTCGTCGAAGTTCGCGTCTTTGAGCTGTGCGGGGGAAACGCCGGGCATCATGCCGACGAGCGATTCGAGCGAGCCCATATTTTTCAGCTGCGCGAGCTGATCGAGATAATCGGTCAGCGTGAAGCGGGATTTTCGGAGTTTTTCTTCCAGCTCCGCCGCCTTTTTCATGTCGAAATTCTGCTCCGCCTTTTCGATCAGCGAGAGCATATCGCCCATGCCGAGGATGCGCGACGCCATGCGGTCGGGATAAAACGGCTCGATCGCGTCGAGCTTTTCGCCCGTGCCGATGAACTTGATCGGCTTGCCCGTCACGTATTTGACGGAGAGCGCGGCGCCGCCGCGCGTGTCGCCGTCGAGCTTCGTCACGATCACGCCCGTGATGTCGAGCATTTCGTTGAACGTCTGCGCGACGTTGACGGCATCTTGTCCCGCCATCGCGTCGATTGTGAGCAAAATCTCGGTGGGGGCTATCTTTTTCTTGATATCGAGAAGCTCCTGCATCATGTCTTCGTCGATCTGCAAACGACCGGCGGTGTCGATGAAGAGCATATCGTGTCCGTGTTTGACGGCATAATCGAGCGCATTCGCGGCGATCTTAACGGGGGAGACCTTGTCGCCCTCGGTGTAAACGGGAATGCCGACGCTTTCGCCGACGACTTGGAGCTGCTTGATCGCGGCGGGACGGTAAACGTCGCACGCAGCGAGCAGGGGATTTTTGCCTTGCTTTTTCATCATGGCGGCGAGCTTGCCCGTATGAGTGGTCTTGCCCGCGCCTTGCAGACCGACCATCATGACGACGGTGGGCGGTTTCGACGCGATGACGAGCTTGGCTTGTGTGCCGCCCATCAGCGCGGTCAATTCTTCATTGACGATCTTGATGACCTGCTGGGCAGGCATCAAGCTTTCCAGCACTTCCGCGCCGACGGCGCGTTCGGTCACTTTATTGATGAAATCACGGACGACCTTGAAATTGACGTCGGCTTCGAGGAGCGCGAGCTTGACGGCGCGCATTCCCTCGCGCACGTCTTTTTCCGTCAAAGTGCCTTTGGTCCGGAACTTTTTGAAGGCGTCCGCCAATTTTTCCTGTAAATTCTGGAACATAATTTTTCCTTTTAGAGTTTCATGGAATCGAGAAGCGAGGTGATCGCTTCGACGGTTTCTTTTTTCTCGGGAAGCGCGTCTGCCAGCGGGAGCAGAAGCGCACGGATTTCTTCGGCGCGGCGGTTCATGCCCGTGAGTTTTTCGGCGAGCCCGAGCTTTTCCTCAAACGAGAGGAGCGTTTCTTCACTGCGCTTGATGCTGTCGCGCACGCCCTGGCGCGTGATGCCCGTATTTTCCGCGACCTCGGAAAGGGAAAGGTCGTCGTTATAATAAAGATCGAACATTTCCTTTTGGGTGTCGGAGAGGAGTTCGCCGTAGAGGTCAAAGAGCAAAATGAATCGTAGGTCTTTCCCGCGCATCGTGCCGCCTCCTCTGTAAAGCAAAACGCTTTACAGAGTATAGCATACTCTTTTCTCTTTGTCAAGAGGGAAAGAGAAAAATATCGGCTTTTCTTTCAACTTTTCCCGCTTTTCTTTGCGAAAAGAAGAACGTCAACTTTTTCTCCCACGGGCAAAGAAAAAGATTGCAAAAAGAAAGCCCGCGAGC
>CALEJO010000024.1 GCA_937898155.1 uncultured Clostridia bacterium
GCGTCCCGTCGCAGACCGAGCGCACCGTGATGAGCAAGCCCACATCCTCCACCGCGACCTCGCACACGTCGTCCGATCCTCTCGCCTCCGGCATGATCACGACGACCGAAGACACGCAAATGCAGACGGAAGCGACCACGACGCTTCCCCTCTTTACCCGCCTCGATTTCGGCACGAAAAGCTACGCCGCCGATCAAAAAAACACCACGCACGAGTATATCGTCGGCGCGCTTTCCTATAATCAGGACGCCGTCACCGTCGAATTCACCGAAGATACCCTGCGGCTGACCGCCAAAAAGGACGGCACGTTTTCCGCCGCGGGCGAGATCGCCTCGACCACCGATTCGCAGTATTTTCTGCGCGGCACAGGCACGTGCTATTATCCGCTGAACGAGTTCTCGATCAATTTCGATAATCTCATCACGTTTGATTTTGAAGAAGAACTGCGCTCCGGCTACGGCGCCTACGCCGGCGAGCCGTTCACCGCGCAGAACGTCGGTCGTCCCGACGCGTGGCGCGGCTATCATCAATATATGAAAATCCGCATCAAAAACCCGACCGACAATGACAAAATCGCTGTCCAGTTCAATAATTCCGCCGCTTACGCCTCCACGCAGTTCATGGTCATGAGCATCGGCAAGCAGAAGGACACCTTCGAGACCTATATCTACGACCTCTGCTACGCCGCGACCTATGCCTCTGGCAAAGGCGTGCTCCTCGCGGGGCAGGCGCCCGGCAATAACTGGACGTGGAAGCAAAACACGCTCGTCAGCGGTCTGCGCTTCCATCTGCTCGGCTCGACGTGCTCTTACGCGCATGTCTATCTGAACAACCTCTTCGAGGAGGGCGAAAGCGCCGCGGATTACGAGAAATATCAGGAATATTTCGACCGGCTCGATTCCCGCGCCATGATCAAGGCGGGCAATACGGTCGAGATCGACTATATCGTTTTCGGCTCCTCTCCCGAACAGCTGATGGGCTATCACAGCTATCTCGAATCGTCCTCGCTCGCCGCGGCGGAAAGCCGCTGACGGCATCAGGGGAAAAAGTACCAATTTCCGACGTTCTTCCCGCAAATTTTTTCACAAAACCGTCGAACAGATTCGATTTCCCATTGACAAAACGCGAGCGCTATGATAGAATGATAAACAGAGACGTTGGGGCGGTTTCTTCATGCGCCCACAAACGGATTAAAATTTACAAAAGGAGAAATTCATATGAAGAGAATTTTAGCTTGTCTCCTTGCGCTCGCTATGGTTCTCGGCGTTCTGGCGATGGCAGGCTGCGGTGATGAACCCGCAGAAACCACGCCCGCTGCGACCACACCCGCGCAAACGACTGCCGCCGGTGACCGACCCGTCGAGACGACCGCAGGTGGCACTCCCACCGAGACGACCGCAGGCGGAACTCCCACCGAGACGACCGGTGCAACTCCGACCGAGCCCACCGAAACGACGCCCGCAGAGACTGTCGCTTGGAACGGCAAGACCGATAAGCTCACCGGCTATGAAGACCTTGACTTCCACGGCAAGACCTTTACGATCGCTACGACCGACGCTTCTGTCGACGCCGCAGGCGGTGAACGCTGGTATACTTCCAAAGAAGTGTTCCCTGCAGAAGACAGAACGAGTGCGATCGACATCGCAGTCCGTCAGAGAAACGCTCTCGTCGAGAAGCTCTACAACTGCAAGATCGTGAACAACGAGTCTCCCTCCCCGACAGATCTTGTCAAGGCTGACATCACGAGCCAGAAATATACGATCGACCTCTATACCTTCGTGTATTCTTCGACCAGCCCGTGGACCAGCGGCAACACCTACAACCTGCTTGACTATCTTGATGTCACCAATGACTGGTGGGATCAGAACTTTGTCAGCTCGTTTACAGTGAAGACCAACGGCGGCAAAGAAGTGCTCGGTGCTATCATCGGCGACTTCTCGCTCGAATCCTTCGCTTGCACGCACGCAATGTTCTATAATAAGGACCTCTACGAGAACTCCGGTATCTCTTATGATATCTACGAGCTCGTCCGCACGGGCACCTGGACGCTCGACAAATTCGTCGAGATGGTCAAAGCCGGCAAGAAAGACTCCAACGGCGACGGCGCATTCAAGAATGCAGACGGCGATACGCTCGGTTGGGCAAGAACCGGCCACGCTACGCACGGTCTGCACGTCGCTTCCGGTCTCCCGCTGATCGGCAACGATGACGGCACGCTTTACTTCGCTCCGAAGGATTCGGCTGACGAATGGGTCTCCGTCGTCAACACCGCAATCGAAGTTTGGGGCGTTGAAGGTGCTGAAACCATCGGCTACGGCTCCATCCAGACCGGTATGGAAAGCGGCACCATCCTCTTCGCTTCCGAAGTTATCGACGTTCTGGAAAGAATGAAAGACGCGACGCTCTACGTCGGTCTCGTTCCGTATCCGAAGTATAGCGAATCTCAGGAACGCTACGCGAACTATGTCGACAACCATCTGTCCTCTTACTGCATGCCCATTTCCGTCACCGATCCTACGGTCACCGGTCAGTTCTTCGAGGTCTATGCTTGCCACTCCAAATATATCGTTCGCGAAGCATTCGTTCAGACCTACGCTTACACCTACTGCAGCGATGCAGAGTCTGCGGAATCCCTCGACATCATCCTCAATAACCGCACGTATGACCCCGGTTATCTGTGGTTTGTCTCTCACGAAGGCCTCATTTCCAACATGATCAGCGGCGGCACCAACAGCGTCACCGGTTATGCGAACAGATACGCATCTACGTTCAATTCTGATTATAAGTCCTTCACCGACAAAATGTCCGAGAAATTCGACAAATAATTTGTCACACAAAAAGGAGCCTGCTTTTGCAGGCTCCTTTCCTTTTGCAAAAATCGGAAGCGCAAAAGCGCTTCCGATTTTTCGTTTATGTTTGTCCGGCTTTCAGCATGGCGAGCCGCTCGCCGTCCTCCCGAAGCCCCGCAAAATCATCGCGGCGCAAAACGTCGTAGACCGCGATCGCGACGCTGTTGGAAAGATTCAAACTCCGCTTCTCCGCCAGCATCGGGATGCGCACGCGCAGCTCCGCG